>JAJZQK010000383.1 GCA_021847625.1 Chloroflexota bacterium | reverse complement strand
CGGGCTGAGAGGCTGTAGGAGCGAGCTCCTGCTCGCGATCCGGGTCGCCTGCACGAGACTTGGCGGATGCACAACAAGTCTGGGCGTTGGCTCGCCAGCATCGCGCGCCCGGGACCCCCGGAAGTACCAGACAGCTACCGCATGGAGCGTCTGGCGTCGCTCGTCCCTGTATGGAAGTGTGCACTACTGTTAGTGCGTAGGTGAGACAGTGCGAGTGCTTCTGGTAACCGACGACAATGAAGGAGGCAAGCCCGGCCGGGTGCCCACGGCGTCGAGCGCGACGAGTGATGTCCTCTCGAGGTTGACCTCCGAGACGGTGCGCATTCAGGAAGAGGAGCGCCGTAAGCTCAGCCTCGAGCTGCACGACGAAATCGCCCAGATCATGGGCAACCTGGTGCTCATGATGGACACCTGTCTCGCAGTCGCTCCCGAGCACGCGGAGGAGTTGCGCAGGTACCTCTTCCAGGCGCGGGAAACAGCCAAGGAAGGCTTTCACCGGGTGAAGCGGTTCAGCATCGACCTGCGACCACCGATGCTCGACGATCTGGGTCTTGCCCCGACGGTCCTCTGGTACGCCGAGGGCTTCACGCGGGAGAACGGGGTCCCCGTAGAGGTGAGGATGCCCGACCGCCTGCCGTCGCTCAACGGCGAGCAGGAGACGGCATGCTTCCGGATCATCCAGCAGGCCCTCCAGAACATTCGCCAGCATGCCCAGGCCAGCAGGGTCGACATCGCCGTCGAGTCGCGACCGGGATGGCTGCGCATAGCGATCGTGGACGATGGGGCCGGCATCGACCGGCAGCGACTCGACCAGAGGCTGGCCGAGGGCACCCATCTCGGGCTGGCCGGGATGCGGTTCCGTGCCGAGCTGCTCGGTGGAAGGCTGGACTTCGAGAGCGCCGCGGGCGAGGGCACGACGGTCATCGCCGAGATCCCGGTGGAGGTCAGTACACCACCACATAGATCTTGATATTGTCATCTATCACAATCTTCGGGGCAATCGCTCAGGCGGCTGCGATCGACTCGGTAGGGGAGGTGCATTGCGATGGGGCAATCGATCCGCGTGCTGGTGGTCGATGACCACCCGGTGTACCGGGGAGGGCTGGTCACGATGCTGAAGGCCCGGCCCGGCAACATCGACGTCGTCGGCGAGGCCGAGGATGGAGCGGCCGCGCTCCGAATGGTGGGGGAGACCGGTCCCGACGTGGTGCTGATGGACATCATGATGCCCGGCATGGACGGCATCGAGGCCACGCGGCAGATCAAGCAGCAGTTCCCGGGCGTCAAGGTCCTCGCGCTCAGCGCCTACGATAGCGACGACTACGTCCTGGAGATGCTGAAGGTCGGCGCCTCCGGCTACATGTTGAAAGACGCCGACCACACGGTGATCATGAGCGGCATCGCCGCCGTCCACGAGGGCAACGGCAGGATCCATCCCCGGCTGGCGGCGCGCGTCTTCGAGGCCTTCGCGGAGCTCTCCGGCAGCGGCGCCCGGCGCAACGGCGACCGGTACGACGGCCTCACCGACCGGGAAATCGAGGTGCTCCGACTGCTCGCCAGCGGAGAGACCAACCGGCAGATCGCCAACCGCCTCTGGATCAGCGAGCGCACGGTGGACAACCACGTCCAGAACATATATCGCAAGATCAACGTGAACGACCGCGCCCAGGCCATCCTCTACGCCGTTCGCAAGGGACTCGTCTCGACCGGTGGCACGACCACCGTCGGAACGGGAGGCCCAGTGACGTGACGGTCTCCTCAGGGGACATCCCCGGCACCCAGCTCTCAGTAGTCAGCGCTCAGGACCAGGCGGGCGAGACGCCCGCGCTCCCAGCGGTCACAACCCAGAACTACGCCGCGCTGGGCCGGCTCTGGCAGCGCATCCTGGACGTCGACCAGCACACCGCCATCGCCGGGCTCGGCTTTCTCTGCCTCTTCGCCGCCAACTTCATGGCGCCGACCGATCCCGATTACTGGTGGCACCTGCGCACCGGCCAGTTGATCGCGGAGACCGGCGCCGTGCCCACGCACGACGTCTTCTCATACACCGCCTTCGGCCGGCCCTGGGTCACCCAGGAGTGGCTGGCGGAGCTGGCCATGTACTGGCTCAACGCCGTGGGGGGCTACGCCACGGTCGTCGCGGCCTTCTCCCTCGCCGTCACCGGGGCCTATTTCGTCCTCTATCGGCTGATCCGCGGGCTCGAGGTCGATCGCACGCTGGCGCTGGCGCTGGTGGTGTGGACCGCGCTGATCCGGTGGGCTCAGTGGGCGCCGCGCCCCCAGCTCATCACCTTCCTCTTCTTCGCCGTCACCCTCTACCTGCTGTTCACCTTCAAGCAGCGTGGCCGGGCCAGGCTCTGGCTGCTGCCGCCCATGATGGTGCTGTGGGTTAACGTGCACGCGGGTTACGTGAGCGGCCTGCTGCTGATCGCGCTGTTCGCGGCGGGCGAGGGCCTGAACCGTCTTACCCACCGCCCCGCGGCTCCCCTGCGGCCGCTCCTCCTCACGGGCCTGGCCTCGGTAGTCGCCGCGCTGGCCAATCCGAACTTCTTCAGAGCGCTGCTCTACCCCCTCACCTACGTTGGCACCAGCAATGCCTCCATGCGCTTCATCGCCGAGTGGCAGTCGGTCGATTTCCATAACTACCTCTACCTGCCGTTCGCCCTGGCGATGGTGCTGCTGATGCTAACCGGCTCGCGCGGCCGGCTCGATTTCACCCAGACGCTACTGGTGCTGGTCTTCACCCTCATGGCGTTGCAGTCGGTGCGCCACATTATCCTGTTCGCCATGGCCACCACGCCCGTGCTGGCCCTCCGACTCAAGGAGCGGAACGTCCGGCTGGCCCTGGAGGTGGGCACCGGCAGGAGAACTACGCCGCTGCTCACCCTCGCCCCGCTGGTCCTTGTGCCCATTCTCCTCGCGGTGGTGCTGATCAAGTCGCCACAGTCGCAGGCGCGGCCGACGCCGAGTACCGCCGACTTCCCTGCAGACGGCGTGGTTTATCTCAAGGAGCACCACCCGGCCGGCAACCTCTTCAACACTTATGGCTGGGGCGGCTACCTGATCTATACGCTTTACCCGGAGTACCGGGTCTTCATCGACGGCCGCGCCGACGTCTACGGCGACGCGCTCATGGGGGAGTACGCCAAGGTAGCCAACATCACCCCCAGGTGGCGGGAGGTGCTGGATAAGTACCAGGTGGGGACCGCGATGGTCGAGAAGGACTCTCCCATCGCGGTGCTGCTCGCCAGCCAGAACGACTGGCGGCAGGTCTACGAGGGCAAGGTCGAGCGGATCTTCGTTCGGCGGGAAGCACCATGACGCTGGACCTCGAATCCACTGCCCGCACCCGGCAGCTTGCGGCGGCTCCTGCCCGCGTCTTGAGTTCTCTGCACCAGCGGCGCCTGCTCGGGATTCTGCTGTTCCTCGCCATCTTCGGCTTTAACTTCACCCGCCCCGCCGACATCGACTTCTGGTGGCACCTGCAGACCGGCCAGCTGATCGCCACGACCGGAGCCGTGCCGACGACCGATCCCTACTCCTACACCGCTTTCGGCCGGCACTGGGTCGCCCACGAGTGGCTCTGGGAGCTGGCGATCTACTGGATTTACCGCTGGGGCGGGTACGTGCTGGCAGCCGTTACTTCTGCCGCCGTGGTAACGGCGACTTACTTCATCCTGTACAGACTGCTTCGCCGTCTTGGAGCCAACGAGTTCGTGGCCGCGGCGCTCGTCCTCTGGGCGGCTGTGGTCGCCATTCCCGACACGGGTGTGCGCCCCCGAGAGTGGACCCAGCTGTTTCTCGCCTTCTACCTCAGCCGCCTCTTCCTCTATAGAGAGGGGCGAGTCCGCCACCTCTGGGCCTTGCCGCCCCTCATGGCGCTCTGGGTCAACCTCCATGGGGAGTTCCTGCTGGGCCTCGGTCTCATCGGGCTGTTCTTCATCGGTGCCGTGGTCGACTGGCTGTCGGCCGGAGGAAAAGCGCCACGCCACCTGCTGGCCGTGGGGCTGGCCACCACGCTGGCCGCCTGTCTCAACCCTGCCGGCCCCGCCATCCTCCGCTACCCGATCGACTACTACCTGCAGGGAAGCAACCCCTCGTTTGCGGTGGTCACCGAGTTCCAGTCGCCGGACTTCCATCAGCCCCTCTACCTTGCCTTCGCTGCCAGCCTCCTCCTGCTTGTCGTGCTCCCCCGGCGGCTCGACAGGCGGAACGTCGTCGAGACGCTGCTGGTGATCGTCTTCACCCTTCAGGCTCTGGTCTCCGCGCGTCAGATAGCCGCCTACGTGCTGGTGATTTCGCCGCTCCTGGCGCTGCGGCTTGGGGAGCGCTTCGCTCTAACCCGCGAGCTGACACCTCCGTCGATCTCGCGATCCCTCGTTGCCCTCAACTGGCTGCTGCTCGTTGGCTTTGTTGCTATGGGTATCGTCTACGCTTCCCAGCCGGCCGTTTCGGAGCGGCTGCAGCTGTGGCAGGAGCCGCTCGCCGGCTCGTTGCCCGTGGCGGGCGCCCGATTCATCCAGGAGG
>JAJZQK010000382.1 GCA_021847625.1 Chloroflexota bacterium | reverse complement strand
GTAGCGAAAGCCGGTGACGACCTCGTCGAAGATGAGCACCGCCCCCTGCTCTTTGGTCACGCGCCGCAACTCGGCCAGGAAGCCCGGCTGGACCGGGATGGTGCCGGTGGAGGCGCCGGCCGGCTCGATGATGACGGCGGCGATGTCCTTATCCTCGGTCAGCGTCCGTTCGAGGAGCGGCACGTCGTTGATCGGCAGAATGACGGTGGTCTCCAGAACGCCAGGCAGCAGGCCCACCGAGGGTGGCACGTTCCATGGCGCCGACACCCCCGGCACCACCTGATCGAACCAGCCGTGGAAATGCCCTTCGAACTTGACTATCTTGGTCTTGCCGGTGAAGGCGCGGGCCAGGCGCACGGCCATGATGCCGGCCTCGGTGCCCGAGCTGACGAACCGCACCCGCTCCGCCGAGGGCACCAGCTGCTGCACGAGCTTGCCCCAGGCCAGCTCCAGTTCGTGACAGGCGCCGTAGTGGGTGCCCTTCGCCACCTGCGCCTGCACCGCCTGCACGACGTCGGGGTAGGCGTGGCCCAGCAGGAGGGCCCCGTGGCCGCTGACGTAGTCGATGTACTCGTTGCCGTCGACGTCCCACTTGCGCGGCCCCTTGGCGTGCGTCACGTAGATCGGAAACGGGGTGAGATAACGAGTGTCGTGGGTTACCCCGGCGGGGAAGATCTCGCCGGCCTCCTGATACAGGCGTCTGGACTTCGGTCTGGCTTCTGCGAACCGTTCGTCGATTGTCGACATCTCTCGCGCTCCCATTCTCAGAAATCGGGATCCTTCCCGGCTCGGGCGGCGGCCAAACCGCCGCCCACCCTGCTCCCGCTTGATAATGGCATTGCGGGCCCTTGCCACCCCAGGCGCCGGGCGCCTTGTCTCAAAGGACAATCCAACCCCTGTCTGTAGGGGCGGACAGCCACTACCCTATCTCCGATATGCCGTAGGGGCGGATGCGCCTGAGGCGCATCCGCCCCCAGGACGACCCTCACCCTAACCCTCTCCCAGAAAGGGAGAGGGAACCCTTGCTTGCCTGCGAACCCTATTTGAGGACAACCGTTGTAGGAGCCATCCGCCTAAGACCGGCCCAAGGGCGCGGAAACCGCGCCCCTACAGGCATGGCGACCATCCGGACGGTATTCTCACACGAGTGGCGGGAACGGACTCATCGCCCACAAGACCTACGCGTGGGCGGGCTTTCACCGCGGAGGACGCGCAAGGAACCAGGCATTCTCTCTTTCCTCTGCGCCCTCTGCGGTAATCTGACTCCGACCCCAGTGCCACACGGACAGGGCTGGATCGCCTAGCCCTTGACGCCTGCCGGCTGCACCTGGGTACACCACCTAGCATAGCGCTTATCGGCGCCCCTGGCAATATCCATGTAGAGCTTCTGGATCTTGGCCGTGATCGGGCCGATGGAGCCGCTACCGATGGGCCGGCGGTCGATCTCGATGATCGGCGTCACCTCCGCCGCCGTGCCCGTCATGAAGCACTCGTCGACACCATAGAGCTCGCTGCGGTCCACGGGACGCTCGATCGTGGGGATGCCGAACTGCTCCCGGGCGACCTGGATGACCGAGTCGCGGGTGATGCCGACCAGGACGTTCTCGGAGGTGGCCGGCGTGACGAGGGCGCCCCCGGCGACGATGAAGATGTTCTCGCCGCTGCCCTCCGAAACGTGCCCCTCGTTGGTGAGCATGATGGCCTCGTCGAAGCCGTTCTCCACGGCCTCCGTCTTGGCCAGCGCGGAGTTGATGTAGGCCCCCACCACCTTGGCCCGGGCGGGGATGGCGTTGTCGTCGATGCGCCGCCAGGTCGACACGTGGCAACGCGAGCCCTTCTCGGGATCGAGGTACTTGCCGAAGGGGGTTGTGAAGAGGGCGAAGCCGTCGTCCAGCCCGTGCAAACGCACCCCGACAACCAGCGAGCTCTTGTACACGATGGGACGGACGTAGGTGTCGGTGCGAACCTCGTTCCGGCGCAGCAGTTCGAGCGTCAGCTCGCCCATCTCGTCGACGCTGTATGGAGGCGTCATGTGCAGGATGCGGCAGGAGCGACGGAGACGCTCGTAGTGCTCGCGCAGCCGGAACACGTACAGCTGTTCCTCCTCTTCGTTCCAGTAGGCCCTGATGCCCTCGAAGCAGCCAGTTCCGTAGTTGAACGAATGGGTCATTATGTTGACTTTAGCGTCGGCCAGCGGCACGAAGTTGCCCTCGAAGAAGGCGAAATCAGGCATTATTCTCTTTTCCTCCCACTCAATAAAGGTGACTAAACTAGCATCTACCGTCTATACGAAAGAGCGCTCAACCCGGCAGCAGCGCGAGCACCACTCCTCCCGCGATTACCGAACCGACCTGTCCGGCCGTATTGGAACCCATGGCGTGCATCAACAGGAAGTTAGAGAAGTCGTCCTCCTGGCCGACCTTCTGCACGACGCGCGCCGACATCGGGAAGGCGGAGATCCCCGACGCCCCGATGAGCGGGTTCACCTTGCGACCGGAGAGCACGCACATCAACTTGCCGAACAATACGCCCGCCGCCGTATCGAGGCTGAAGGCGACGAGACCCATGCTGATAATAAGGATCGTCTGCCACTGCAGGAACCGGTCGGCCGTCATCGTGGCGCCGATGGTGATGCCCAGGAAGATCGTCACGATGTTGATCAGCTCGTTGGCCGAAGTGTTGACCAGGCGGTTGACGACGCCCGACTCGCGCATCAGGTTGCCGAACATCAGCATGCCAATCAGCGGCGTGGATAGGGGGGCGACAAGACCGGCGACCAGCGTCACGACGATCGGGAAGAGGATGCGCGCGGTCTTCGACACGCCCCGCGTGGTGTAGGGCATCCTGATCATCCGCTCCTCTTTCGTGGTCAGCAGGCGCATGATGGGCGGCTGGATGACGGGAACGAGCGACATATAGGAATAGGCGGCGACGGCGATGGGGCCGAGCAAACCCGGGGCCAGGATGGAGGCGACGTAAATCGAGGTCGGACCATCGGCCGAGCCGATGATGCCGATCGAGGCCGCCTCGCGCAAACCGAAGCCGAGCTGAGGGAAAGCCCCGCCGAGCAGAAGGGCGAACATCATCGTCCCGAAGATGCCGAACTGCGCCGCGGCGCCGAGCAGGACGAGCTTGGGGTTCTCGAGCAGAGGCCCAAAGTCCGTCATCGCTCCCACGCCGATGAAGATTAGCAACGGGAAGAGCTCGTTCGCGATCCCGAAGTTGTAGAGGATGCTGAAGAGGCCCCCTTCGGAGGTCATGCCCGTTTCGGGGATGTTGGCGAGGATGACGCCGAGACCTATCGGCAGAAGGAGGACGGGTTCGTACTGCTTGACGATGGCTAATGCGATCAGCGCACCGCCGATCAGCATCATCAGCACCTGGCCTGCGCCAAGGTGGAGCGGTCCCGCCAGCAGTCTCGCGAGCATACTGGGGTCCATGGCCGTGCTCCCCTCCTACCCAAGCACCAGCAATGCTTCGCCGTGGTGCACCGTCTGTCCGGCCGAAACCCTGACCTCGCGCACCACGCCGTCGGCGGTCGCCCGGACGGCCATCGCCATCTTCATCGCCTCCAGCGTGCACACCTCGTCGCCTTTGCACACGCTCTGGCCGAGGCACACGTTCACCGCCAACACCTTCCCCGGCATCGGCGTGGCGACGACGATGCCGGCCGTCTCCGCCCTGGGCGCCGGGTCCGGCTCGATCGCGGGCGCCGGAGCCCCCTCGGGCGATGGCCGGGGAGCTGGAGCCATCTCCGCCTCTGGCGTAACGGCCGGCAGCTCCTCCACCGCCAGCGTATGCCGCTCGCCGTTCACCGTCGCCACGACCGGCGAGGCGAAGGGATCGGCAATCTCCACCTCGTAGAGGTTCCCGTTGACCGTTATCCTATACGTTGGCATATGGCGACCCCCTTGTCAGGCCATAATCGTCGACGCTCTCGTCCCACAGCCAATCCCAGTCGCGGCTCTCCCCGCGCGCGGTCACCCCGGCCGGCCCCTCTCGACCCACCTCTGCCCGCGCGCGGGCCAGGGCGCAGGCAATGGCCGCCACCACCTCGGCTTGCCTCCCCGAGGTCGGTGGGAATTCAGGCGCGGTCTCTTCCGGGGCCACCTTCAGGCGAAAGGCCTTTTCGAGGCCCATCATAGCGAACATCAGCACGGTCAACGCCAGGAAAACCAGCCCCATCCCCAGCACCATCACGACGAGGCCTTCGGTCAGTGGCAAGGGCGCACCTCCTTGTGCAGACAGTGATGACCAGAACGCTGTTCGTGAGATCGGAGCCAAGACCCTCCGGGCCGACTCTGCTGCATTCTAATACGCGCCCTGCCAAAAGTAAAGGAACGAGGAACCGCTGGAGCGAGGTCGGTCGATCGTTCGCTTTGCCGGTAAGCGCGGGCGCGCTGCCGGAACTTCCGGCCGCGGGGGCGGCCTTCTGGCAGGCAGGATAGACGGCAAGTCATGAGCAGGACATTTTGGGGGGTCGGGGGGTAAGAATGTTGACACTAACCCCTTGATTTGATACTAGCTTCCTGT
>JAJZQK010000381.1 GCA_021847625.1 Chloroflexota bacterium | reverse complement strand
CGGCACTTGAGGCCTTCTGCCACTTGACTCGGACATTATCGCTGAGCAGTTAGCGGACATTATCCCTGAGCAATAACAGGCAAGGTTGACGGTGTGCGGCCGTTGCGCTAGACTGCCGGTTGACCCAGAAGAACTAGGGAGGAACGTCTGTGGACCGCAAACCGGTTGTCTCGCTGGCCAGGGGCCAGAATTCCTTGGATACCGCCCGCGCCTGCGTCGGCGAACGGCTCGCCGAGGTGATCAAGCCGGGCGACCGCGTGCTTCTGAAGATTAATCAGGTCGGCTGCCAACCGGCGGAAACCGGCTCCACGGTGCGCCCAGAGCTCATCGGCCTGGTGGCGGAGATGGCCAAGGAGGCCGGAGCGAGCGAGGTCACGATCGCCGAGGACGCCGGCCGCCTGCAAGATACGACAGAGGTCTTCGCCAAGATGGGCACCGACGTGGTGGCCAAACGCGTCGGCGCCCGCCTGCTCGACCTGGCCAAGGAGCCGCACCCGCGACAACCGGTGCCGGGGGGCGGGCTGCTGGTGGACGAACTGGAGTACTCGGCGCCGCTGCTGGAGTGCGACGTGCTGGTGGGCGTCACCAAGCTCAAGACTCACCACGCCGCCGGCACGACCGGCGCGCTCAAGAACCTGTTCGGCGCCGTGCCCCACGCCTACAAGAGCCGCTTTCACCGCTCCGACCTCGACAAGGCCCTCGTCGACATAAATAGCGTGCGCAAGGCCGACTTCACCGTCGTCGACGGCTTCCCGGCCATGGAGGGCATCGGTCCCCACAGCGGGCAGGCCAAGCCGATGAACGTGACCATCGCCGGCGCCGACCCCGTGGCGGTGGATACCGTCTGCGCCGCCGTGATGGGCATCGACCCCCTGTGGGTGCGCCATCTGCGGCTGGCCGGCGAGAAGGGCCTAGGGGTGCCCGACCTGGCCCAGATCGAGGTGCAGGGCGTGCCCATCGCCGAGGTGGCTCAGCGCTTCCGGATGGCGCTCGATCAGACGATAGACGAGACGCGCGGCTACGTGGAGATAGTCGACAAGACTAACTGCAGCGGCTGCGCCTGCGTCGTCAGCACCGCTTTCAGTTTGCTGCACCGTCGCTACGGGATGACGCCCGAGCGGGCCCGGGGCTGGCGGATCTACATGGGCGACGTCGGCGAAGTCCCCGACGTGGACGCCGAGCGCGTGCTCTTGCTGGGCGACTGCACGAAGGGCTACGAGAATCACGC
Organism: Chloroflexota bacterium; assembly: GCA_021847625.1. The sequence continues at coordinate 3,314 of JAJZQK010000381.1, read as the reverse complement.
CAACTTCATCGGCGGCTGCGCCCCGATCATCAGCCAGGTCATGCTGCGCATCTCCGAGGCGGACGAGGACCTGACCACCTTCGGCACGAAGAGGCTCTAGCGTTCGTTGTCGCTATTGTGGCTCAGACGACCTGCCAAGCCACCCCTCCCTTGCCATCTCCCCGAAGGGGCGAGGGGACACGGTCGCGCCGCTTGTGGGGCGCGACGGGCGCTAAACGATCTCCACGGATAGGGGTATGTTGATGGGTGATAGATTAGTCGGCAAGATCGCTCTGGTAACGGGCTCCACCTCCGGCATCGGCCGGGGGATAGCCCTCGAATTTGCTCGCCAGGGGGCGAAGGTAGTGGTGACCGGCCGCCGACGTGCGCACGGCGAGGCGGTGGCGGCCGAGATAGCGGCGCTGGGCGGGGAGGCCGCCTACTTCCAGGTCGACGTTTCCAAGAGCGACCAGGTCGAGGCCATGAGCAGGTTCGTCGGCGAACGCTATGGCAAGCTCGACATCCTGGTCAACAACGCTGGGCTGCCGGGCCGCGGCCGGGCCGGACGCATCGGTGACCCGCCGGGGCCGCTGTGGGAGGGCTCGACGGAGGAGCTGTGGGATGCGATGTACGCGGCGGTGCTGCGGGGGACCTCCCTTTGCTGCAAGGACCTAATGCCGCACCTCGTCGCCAGCGGCAAGGCCTCGATCATCAACATCTCCTCCATCCACGCCCTGCGGGGCTACGGGATGGACTTCTACTCGGTGGTGAAGAGCGGGCTGGTCGGCCTCACCATGTCGATGGCCGTGAGCTACGCCCGTGACAGGGTGCGGGTAAACGCCATCTGCCCCGGCGCCGTGGTGGTGGAGAGGCTGGAGAAGGAGTACGAGGACCCCAAGGTGGTCGAGGCGGCGCTGCGGCAGAGTCTCACCAGGCTGGGCCGGCCCCAGGACATCGCCTACTGCGCGGTGTACCTGGCCTCCGACGAGGCCGAGTACGTCACCGGCTCCGTCTTCACCATCGACGGCGGGATGTGGGCCAAGGGCGCCCATCACGCCGTGGGCTCGGAGGGGATGTAGGCGATCGTTGCGCCACCCAGGGAGGGGGACGGCGCCCCCTCACCCTTGCCCTCTCCCCAAAGGGGCGAGGGAATATGGCGGTGCCCTCCCCAAAGGGGCAAAGAGACATCGGGCGCCGGCCGATCCTGCTAATCGGCCGGCGCCTCTGGCTACTGCCTCTGCCTACTGCTTCTGAGGCCGCTGGTCGCTCATGGCGGCCCGCACCTCGACGAGGAGATCCTGGATCTGCCGCGCGTCGATCGTCTCGTGGGCCAGCAGCTGATTGGCCAGTTCGTCCAGCGTCTCCCGGTGCCGTGTGAGGAGCGAGCGGGCCTGCCTGTAGGCCGTCTCCAGGATCTTGCGCACGGCCGCGTCGACGTCGGCGGCGGTGGCCTCGGCGTATTCCCGCGGCTGGCCCAGCTCGCGGCCCAGGAACGGGTGGGTCTCGCCGATGCCGTAGGAGACGGGGCCCATTTCCTCGCTCATACCCCACAGCCCCACCATGCGCCGGGCGAGGTTCGTCGCCTGCTTCAAGTCGTTCTCCGCCCCCGTCGTCGGCTGGCTGAACACCAGCTCCTCCGCCACCCGTCCGCCCATCATCACCGCCAGCCGACCCAGTAAGTAATCCTTCGGATAGTTGTGGCGGTCGTCCTCCGGCAGCTGCTCGGTCACGCCCAGGGCCCGCCCCCGCGGGATGATCGTCACCTTATTGACAGGGTCGGCGCCCGGCGTGAGCATCGCCACGAGCGCGTGCCCCCCCTCGTGGTAGGCGACGACGCGGCGGTCAAGATCGCTCATCACGGTGGCCTGGCGCGTGCCGAGAACGATCTTATCCATAGCGTCGTCGAAGTCCTTCATCGTCACCTTGTTGCCGCCGCGCCGGGCGGCGAAGAGGGCCGCCTCGTTGGCCAGGTTGGCCAGGTCGGCGCCCGAGAACCCCGGCGTGCGCTTGGCCAGCACCGAGAGGTCGACGTCGGGGTCCACGATCAGCTTGCGGGTGTGGATCTGCAGGATATCCTCGCGGCCCTTGCGATCGGGCAGGCCGATCGTCACCTGCCTGTCGAAGCGCCCCGGGCGCAGGAGGGCCGGGTCGAGCACGTCGGGCCGGTTGGTGGCCGCGATGACGATGACATTCGTCTCCTCGTCGAAGCCGTCCATCTCCACCAGCAGCTGATTCAGCGTCTGCTCACGTTCGTCGTTGCCGCCGCCGAGGCCCGCGCCCCTTTGGCGGCCCACCGCGTCCAGTTCGTCCACGAAGACGATGGCCGGGGCCGTTGCCTTGGCCTTGTTGAACAGGTCGCGCACGCGGGACGCGCCCACGCCCACGAACATCTCCACGAACTCCGAGGCCGAGATGGTGAAGAAAGGAACGCCCGCCTCACCAGCCACGGCCCGGGCGAGCAGCGTCTTGCCGGTGCCGGGGGGCCCCACCAAGAGCACCCCGCGCGGCAGCCGGGCGCCGAGGGCACGGTAGCGATCAGGCTGCTTCAGGAAGTCGACCACTTCTCGGAGCTCCATCTTCGATTCCTCTTCGCCGGCCACGTCCTTGAAGGTGACCTTTGGCCGCTCCTGGTCGTAGAGCCTGGCCTTGCTGCCGCCGAAGTTGAACATATTCTGCTGGCCGCTGCGCGTCTGGCGCAGGAAGAAGAAGAGAATGCCCACCAGGAACAGCAGCGGCAAGACGCTCACGAGCAGGTCCATCAACCAGGAACCGCCGCTCGTGTCCTTGACGACGACGTTGACGCTCTGCGCCTCCAGCAGCGGCATGAGATTGGTGTCGCCATTCGCGGGCATCACGGTGTTAAAGCGCGTGTAGGCCACCTCTTGGGCCGGCGTCGCCTGGGCACCTGGAGTGGCGGCCGGGGCCGCCGAGGCCCCGCTGGGATTCTGGTCGGCAGGGTAGTTGATGGGCTGCTTGAATTGGCCGGTTATCTGCTGGCCGGACATCGTCACGCTCGCCACCTGGCCCGCCCTGACCTTGGCGAGAAAGTCCGTATAGGAGATACTGACGGTTGGCGGAGTTTGTGGCGCGAACAGCGCGTAGCCGTTCCAGACTAACATTGCCGCCAGCAGGGCCCACCAAACCCAAGTAGGGATCAGCGGGCCGCGGGAGGGAGTCCCCGGCGAACCGCGGGGATCGCTTCCTTCGGGACCTTTCAGTGGGTTACGTGGGTTGGCCATCGCTAAGCGCTCGCTTTCCTCTTCAAATTGTGGGACAGCCGTCACCGGCACTTTACTAATTGCAAATCCTGTGCCAGGCATCCTGGCGGACGGCCT
>JAJZQK010000380.1 GCA_021847625.1 Chloroflexota bacterium | reverse complement strand
GGCGGATTGAAGTCCGCACTACGGGCGAACCGGGGTGCACGGGCCCTAGTTCGTAGTGCGGGCTTCAGCCCGCTCGTTGCCTGGCTGTTGATCCTCATGGCCATCCCGGCCGGCTGCCAGAACGGCGCCGGGCGGGTCTATCCCGACAAGCCGGTGACCATCATCGCCCTCGACCCGGCCGGCGGGCCGACCGACATCGTGGCCCGCCAGCTGGCGGAGGCAGCCAAGCCATTCTTCCCCCAACCGCTCGTGGTCATCAACCGCCCGGGCGGCGCCGGCACCATCGCCGCGGCCGAGGTGGCCAAAGCGGCGCCCGATGGCTACACCATCGGCCTCCAGGCCGTGGGCCCCTTGGCCCTGCAGCCCCACCGTAACCAGCTGCCCTATCAGGGTCCGCGGGACTTCACGCCGATCATCAAGCTGGTGGATCAGCCTCTCGTGCTGGCCGTGCGCGCCGACTCCAGCCGGCAGACGGCGAGCGATCTGCTGCGCGACGCGCAGGCCAGCCCGGGCCGAATCCGGGTGGCGCTGCCGGGCGCGGGGACCATCGCCCAGCTGGTGCTGACCGAGCTACGGCGGCAGACAGGGGCGGTCTTCACGCCGGTGCCCTTCGGCAGCGCCGGCGAGGCGGTGCTGGCCTTGCTCGGCGGCGAGGTCGAGGCGGCGGTCGTCGGCCCCCCCCACGCTAGTCGCGCACGTGCGGGCGGGCAAGGCGCGGGTGCTGGGGGTCTTTGAGGCGCAGCGCGACCCGCTCTTCCCCGACGTGCCGACGCTGCGCGAGCAGGGCCAAGATGTAACGCTGGGAGGGTACTTCTGCGTCGTCGGCCCCAAGGGCACCCCCGGGCCGGTCGTGGCCCGCCTGCACGATGCCTTTCAGCAGGCCCTGGCCGGCCCGGAGTTCCAGCGCCTAGCGGCGGCAGGGCTAGTAATCGACTACGCCGGCCCCCGGGCGCTGGGCGAGCAGCTGACGGCCGACTATGCCCTGTACGGCGAGCTGGTGCGGCTGGAGGAAGGGCAGTAGTAAGGAGGTGCCATCTTGACTACCAATCTGGTTCACCTGTCAGCTAACTGACTACAGAGCCAGTGCACCTTTCTCGGGTGATGGATTGAAGACCACTCGGTCATCAAAGGTTGAGCTCGCTGCAATTTCTGGGCTCGCAGACCAGACCGACAATCGCGTTGGCGTGGGTGATGGGGATCCACAAAGGCCAGAATCGCGTCTTGACGACCTCGAAGGAGCGGGCGAGCTCCTCCATGATTTCTGAGCAGGTGTTGATATGTTCGAACCTGATGCACCAATCGTAGGAGGTATGATACCGCTTCTGGAACAGCCGCCGGGTAGTGAGGTCGTGCCCTAGGCCGTACACTAGGCCACCTTCACACGGTAGTACCGCAGTGAAGCGTCCGGATGGCTTCAAGACCCGCCGGACTTCCGCCAGCGCTGCCGGAAGGTTCGGCAGGTGCTCCAGGACGTGCACGGCGACGACCCGATCGAAGTGGGCGTCGGCAGCTGGGATATGCTCCTGGACGTCGGCGATGAGTACCTCGACCTGGGGATACCTCTCTCTAATCCGTGCCGCCATCGATTCTCTCAGTTCGAGCGCGGTATAGTCCTGAAAACTCAGGTCTTCGAAAGCCAGGTGCCCGCCGGAGCCAGCGCCGATTTCGAGGGTCCTAATCCTATCTTCCTGCCAATCGACTCGTCGTGCTCGCGGAAAACCGTGGTTGAAGCGCTCGATCATCGAGAATCTCTGCGGCAAGACGTCGTGCCAGTACCGCATCCAGTCTTCAGAGATAGACTCCTGTTCGGGCGATAGTGCTGGCGGCTCTTTGGGCCAGCGAGTTCCAGAAGATGTCACCTTGACTACCCCGCAATCTGCTAAAGTCTTCCTGGCTCAGCTCTACCCCGGCGTCTCGTCCGCCTCGGGCCGTCTTGGAGCCTGACTTGGACGACCTCCCCGCCACCGCCAGGGAACCAAGCCTGCCGCCACAAGGACTAGCACAATGAACGCTGCGACCGCTAGACCCATCCCTACAGAGAAGCTCGTGGGTTGATAAGAGAAACTCACTACATGCTGTCCCTTGGGCACGAAGACTCCGCGAAAGGCGAGGTCGGTGGCATAGATTGGCACCTCATGGCCGTCTACAGTGGCCGTCCATCCCGGGTAATACGAATCCGTGAGCACCAAGAGAGAATCGCCCACGGCGTTGATGTCAATGGTCACATCTGTGGAAACATAATTGCGAATGGTCGCCGTGCCTTCCCCCGAATTAGCGGTATCTGCCTGTTGTAGCGTGAGACCTTCGACAATCGCCGTCCGAGCCGGATCGACTTGTGACTGCTTCATAGTAGCAACCGCGGCCTCCGGGCCGGCGACAGGTATGACATTGCCGACAAGGAAGGCTCGGGGCAGGGCGTGGCGATTCTCGTAGATCTCGACCTCGCCATCGTAGACTTTCACATACTGCCTGTTGATAGGCGACTGCGCCATTTCATCCGACATCGGCGTCAGTCGGATATCGCCCCAGCCTGCCCGGTCATTGTCCGTGTTGTTTAGCGGATCCGTGCGTAGTATCAGGACTACGTCCTGAAAGAGGAACCGCGACAAATCAACGTAACCCTCCGTCCAATGTTGTTGCATAGAACCTTCGTGCTTCGCGTCGATCTGACGCGCATACGCAGTCTCCGTCTTACCGTCAACGGCGACCGCCACCTCGAATCCGACACCATCGCCCTTTGATGAATCCCACACTCTTGGATCGAGCGCCAGCGAGAACCGCAGCGTACTTCGACCTGGAGTCACTGTGAGAGGCAATGCCAACGACGCCGGTGGATACTCGACCAACACGGGCTTGCTGATCCCGTCAATCGTAAATGACTCTGCGCTCGTCGCTCTTGGGAGCGCGCCCGCGTTTGCCAGCAGGATCTCATTCACCAAGGGCCGATTGCGGTTCGGGTCATCAGCTCCCGGTCTGGTCAGGATGAAACGAACCCCAGTGAGATCGAACCATGGGTTGCCGAGGAGCAGCGTCTGCTTTTCGTCAGAGGCGTACGGAGCTCCAGTGAATCGGTCTGTCACTCCGGGGGCGACAAAGTCCGCGATGTACCGCAAATAGCGGTCGACGTAAAGAGCATCGAGTGCCCTCACATCCTGGATGCCGTAACTGCTGGCATTGTTGGGGAACAGAATGCCGTCCTGAGCAAATATACGCGAATAATCGCTTGCTTGGTAACTGCGGATGAACGCCGCGAAAGGTGGCTCAAGTGGACTGAAGCGATCCTGATAGACGTTGCGTGGTGCATAGACGAACAACTCGACGCTCACCAAAGCCAGCAACACCAATCCCCGCCACATCGCGGGAAGAACGAACGCAATCCTGAGCACCCGCCACGTGGTCAGAGCGAGTAGGAGCCCCAGACCTACCGTCCCGATTAGATGCTCAATAGGGGCAGTAGCTAGGACCACTCGGTTCAGCCATAGTCCGACCAACGTGTATACGAGAAAGGCAAGGTAAGCCCAAGTCGCGCGAGCGTCCACCTTGCGACTTGAGAGGCAGCAGTCGACTCCGAATCCCGCCAGTAGCGCGAGGCAGAAACCAGACACCGGCGCGGACCAGTGAGGAATGTAGCTTTCTAAGAGTCCCGGGAGGCGACCTATCTCGTTGATCCCAGGAACACCGTATGATTTGGCTAACAAGAGTGCTGCTGCAAGCGCAAAGAACACGACTACCTGTCGCCTGCGTTCACCTACGCCTGCCACAAGCCCATAGATAGCCAGCATCAGCACCGTGGTACCGGCGTAAGTATGGATCATCACGACGGCCGTGTCTGGAGCAAGCGGGGCACGGGGCAGGCCTCTTATGAACGGCATGGCGAGAAAGATCAGCCCTGAGAGCTGGTCATAGGCAAGGCCAAGCTGCCGCTCCGGGGAGTGTATCGAGGACGACACAGGCAGATACTCCAAGAAGGTGAGCATCATAGGGGCTGCTAGCGATAGTCCAGTTAGCCAGCCACCAACGAGCGCCGCGACCAGGCCCAGCCGAGTTCTATGGCCACTAGATTGGCGAGCAACTAGCAGAAACCTGTAGCCGCCATAGCCAGCGCTCAGCAACAGTACAAAGAGGGTTGATTCAGGCATGCCGGCTAGGATGCTTGCGCTAACCCCAACTGCGGTTGTCACGAAGCCCAGCCGCCGCCGTCCTTGGATGACTAGCTCTGTGCCAAGTAGTATGGATGGTAGCAGCAGATAGACTTCGACGAAATTGTTGTTGGAAAAAGCCATGAAATGGCCGGAAAAGACGTAGGCCTCTGCCACAAGGAAGCTCGCCAGTCTGCCTAGATGTATCGTGCGTGCGAACATATAGCCTAGCAGCAGCCCTAGCAGAGACCGGGCAAGATAGTAGAAATCCCAGGTCAGTGGAGAACCATCCAACAAGAGCGGCAGGCGCAGAACGTCCATAGCGCCGGAGATTGTATTGGCGAGCAGCGGTGAGCCGAAGCCCTGAGTCTCATTCCACAAAGGAAAACGCCCTGCCCCGTAGTCGTTG
>JAJZQK010000379.1 GCA_021847625.1 Chloroflexota bacterium | reverse complement strand
AGGTGTTAGAATGGCCACAGGGCATCCTTGTCAGTCACAACCACGCTCTCGGTCTTCATGCCGACGTCTGGGTGGTGCTTTGTCTTTCAGGCAAGCGGTGGCGAATCTGGCGGCGAGGGGAGGCTCGGGCACGCCTCAGGCAGGCGTGCCCGAGATGGTCCTTTCGGGCAGGCAGTGCTGGAGTGGAGAGTCTGCTGCCAACAAAAACGCCCGAGAACCTTGGTGAAGGCGTTCTCGGGCTGGGTGAACCGATTGTGGCGGAGGGACCGGGATTCGAACCCGGGACGGAGTATTACCCCCGTAACCGCTTAGCAGGCGGCCGCACTAGACCAACTATGCGATCCCTCCGTGCAGCTGTATAGCAGGTATTCAGTTTTACCTATCGCAGTGACGCTACTCACGGGCGGAGAGGGAGGGATTCGAACCCCCGAGGCTTATCACCTAACTGTTTTCAAGACAGCCGCCATAGACCGCTCGGCCACCTCTCCGGGTACGGTCGAGGTGCCTCCCCGATGTCGAGCACCGTTCTTACCGCGCGAACGAAGTATAGCAAACCGTGCCGCGGAGTGTCAAGAAATGCCGACTCCCCGGCCAACGGTCAGCCCGCCACCGCGTCCCCTGGGTCGAGGAGTTGCCCGCCGTCCCCCTTGTCGTAATGTTGTATAATGGTCGGGCGCAAAGACTCCCAACGAGGAGAGGCTAGCTTATGAAGCTTACCCCCAACCATACCAGCTTTACCGTCGGCGACATGGACCGGTCCATCGCCTTCTACCGCGACCTCCTGGGGATGGAGCTCATTTCGGACCGCGTTGCCGGGCCCGAGTTCGCGGCCAAGGTCACGGGTATTCCCGGCGCGGCGCTCCGCGTCGTCTACTTGGAGGCCATCGGCTACAAACTAGAGCTGATCCAGTACACCGCCGGCCAGGGCGAACGGATCGACCCGAAGACGAACCGGCCCGGTAGCGCGCACCTGTGCTTCAACGTGGAGGACATCCGGCGGGCCTACGCCGACTTGAAGGCAAAGGGCGTCCGCATCCAGGGCGAGCCGATGGTCGTGGGCGGCGGCCCGAACAAGGACGGTCTGACGATCTATATGCTGGACCCGGATGGCATCACCATCGAGCTGATCCAGCCGCCGGCGACAGCTAACCAATAGACGCAGATTCCCCGAGGAGCCGGATTGCCCTCGCTCTTAACAGTCGCCAGGTCGGGTGGCCAAGGGATAGGGAGGTGGGGAGAAGGGACGGATGACGCGATCCGATCGCGGCTGGTCCGTGTGGCTGGGCTGCACGCTCTTCTTCATGACCCTGAGCTACGTGGCGAGCACGTCCCCCACGTTGCCCGCGCTTGCCCTGAGTGAAGGCTACTCCCCCGCCGAGGTGGGGCTGCTCGTCGCCGCGCCGGCCCTCGTCCTTGGCCTGCTCGCCAGTCCGCCCCCCTATCCCCGGTTCGCCACCGGTGCCAGGCTGCCGCTTCTGACGGCGGGCGCCTTTGCCGTCCTTCCCCTGCTCTATGCCCTGGCCGGCGACTTCTGGCATCTGCTGGCGCTGCGCGTTCTTCATGGCCTGGTGCTGGCCATGGTTGGCGCGGTTGCCGTGAGCAGCCTCGGCTCCCTGCAAGGCTCGCGGGGTCGCGGCTATTACGGCGTCGGCCAGCTCGCGGCCTGGAGCGTTGCCCCGCCGGCCGCGGGGTTCCTCGCCGAGCGCGCCGGGGCCTTTTCCGCGCTACTTATGTCGAGCACGAGTGGGCTCCTCGCATGCTTGGGTCTTGCTATCTTCCTGGCCGGCAGGGCGCCTCTCGTGGATGAAGAGCGTGCGCCGGAGGTTGGCGAGAGTGTCGCTCTGCTGCCGTTGTTCGCCGTCGTGGGCCTGCTAGATGGGTTCTTACTTGTGGACATGCGCGACCTGGGGGTCGGCTCTCTAGAGGCCGGCGTCGTCCTGGGCGGCGTGGCCCTGTTGCTGGGATTGGCAGTTCTCGCCGGCCGCCGCTATCCTAGACTCGCGGAGGCCCCGCAGGAGGTGTCCGTGAGCGGGCTTCTCCTCGCGACGGCCGGCCTCGCCGCTCTCGGCCTGGTGGCGAACGTCCCTGCCCTTGGCATTGCCGCCGTCTGCCTGGCCCTCGGCCTAGGGCTGACGCGGTCGGCCTTCAGACCGGTCGCGATGCCTGCTGGCAAGCGGTACGTCGTGGGCAAGGCGATACGCGATGGGTCGGCGCTCGCCTATGCCCTGGGCGCCATCTGCGGCGGCGTGGGTGCCACCCTGGCGGGCGGCACGTCTACCTTCTTGCTGGCCGCTATCGTCCTGGCCTGTCTGGGCCTCGTCCTCGCCCTGCGGAACGCGTTGGTTGGGACGGGCGCCGCGTTTCGCCGGTCCGGAGGCTAGCGCAGCCACTGGGGTCGGGACGCCGAGCGCACGTACGACCCTGCCACCGGCGGCTCGGTCTCGCTCGGGCGCGGCCCGAGAGCCCAGTTGCTCCACGGGCAGACGGCGATGCACAGGCCGCAGTCGCTGCCCATCTCGTGCCAGAAGTGGTAGCACTTCTCGGCGTCGAGGGACCACTTGCGCACGCCCCGGACCGCAGTCTTCTCCCCGGTGGGAATGGCGCCGGCCGGGCAGGCCTTCGCGCAGGCGATGCAGCGCTCGCAGAACCTCTCCACGCCGAGGTCGGTCGGCTTGTCCATCGCCATCGGCAGGTCGGTGGTCACGGTGGCTAGACGCAGGCAGTTGCCGTACTCCCGGGTCAGCAGGAACCCGCAGCGCCCCATTTCCCCCAGGCCACCGTCGACGGCCACGGGCACCGAGAGGACCTGGTAGTTGCGCAGATGGTGAGCCCGCGCCCGGTAGCCCAGGCCGCGAATGTAAGAGGCGAGCTGAACGGAGATGAAGGCGCCGCGGGCGTAGGCGAGGCCGCTTTCCAGGAGGGTAGGGAAATGGGGCGAGGTCCGCACCAGCCCGCCCGTGTTCATGCGGATGCCGAGGCTGATGGCGTAAGGATGGTCGAGTTTGATGGGCTCGCCCCAGGTTTCGCCGTAGAACGTGCGCCCGATGTGGCTGTAGACGTGGGCGGGATTGAGCGGGCCTATTCCCACCAAGTCCGCGCCCAACAGGCGGGCGAAGCCTCGTGCCTTCTCGGCGGCGACCAGCGGGTCCAGCTCGACCCGTGAGCCTGGCCGGGCGTAGGGCGTTCCCGAGAGGCGTCCACCTTCCACGATTTTCGGCGCGCCGAGCGGCATTATCGAGGCGAAGAGCGACCGGAACATCTCGCCGTTGGCCGCGGGCTCGCGCGAACCGATTTCGGGCATCGCCCGTATCTCGTCGTCGACGAGCTTACGCTCCGGGTGGAGGCGGTAGTATGCCGCGTAGGGTGCCCCGCCGGGCCGGAGGTCGCGACGGGCGAACACGCAGTCTCGCTCGTCGAATCGCTCGAGCGGGCCTACCACGTCGCTCGCGTACCGGGGTATGTCTATCTCGGCAGCGGGAAACAGCTTCCGCCAGTCCGCTGCCGTGCGTGCATAATCTATCGAGTCCGTCTCGTTGTTTGCCATCGCCTCTACCTTGCTGTCCTTGCCTACATCGTCTGGCAGAATAGCCGCTGCCGGGGCGCCTGCGATTTCCAGGGAAGTTCTGTAACCCCCTCGTCATCCCCGCGAAAGCGGGGATCCAGTCCTTGGCGGCCCGTCCGTTATTTGTAGGGGCGAACGGCGTTCGCCCCCTGGCAGAGTACCAGATGGATTCTCGCTTCCGCGGGAATGACCGGACCCGGCGGCCACTGGCGTTGGATGAAGACGGCATCCCGGCGGCCCGCCTGCTACCGTAGGGGCGGACGGCCCTGCCGGCCTTGTCTATTTGTAGGGGCGAGCTCGCCTCAGGTCGCTCGCTCCCAGGACGACCCTCACCTTAACCCTCTCCCTGGAAGGGAGAGGGAACCCTCACCCGGCCGCCTGTCCGCGGGAGAGACGGCCGTGAGGAGGCACTCCGGGCGGCCCACGTGATATTGTCCCGAGCGGCCGCTTGGCCGTAGGGGCTACCGGCGACCGGAGGAAGTCCCGCAACGCGGGACGGTCGCCCTGTTCGCGCCTGGCCACGGCCTGCGCCCTAGCGTTGGGTGGCTACATGGCCGTTGCCCTTGTCATCCCCGCGGAAGCGGGGATCCAGTCCCTGCCCGGGCAGGAAACCTGATGGATTCCCGCCTGCATGGACATGACCGGAACCTAACGGCCACCGACGCCGAATGAAATGGGCCGGTGTAGGGGCGGTCTCAGGCGGACCGCCCGCGGGCGCGGTGACCGCGCCCCTACAACCCGGCGCAACCATTCCTGAGGAATGGCGGCAGAACGCCAGCCAACGTCTCTCACAACCGCGCGGAAGAGACTGCGCCAGACCAGCCAGCCCTGCATCAGGGCGGCAGCATCGCGGCATTGCCCCTATCCTTGCCGACCTCCGCAAGCAGAGTGTAAGGAGCGCCAAGAAGGTTGTCAAGGAACGTTCTCCCGGTTCATGGCGGATGATCGCAGTTGACAGCGCCTGGGCGACGTAATATGCTGCCGCCAGA
>JAJZQK010000378.1 GCA_021847625.1 Chloroflexota bacterium | reverse complement strand
CTAAGGTCCGGGCGAGGTTTCAGCGACCATTCGTACATACCGACGCTGGTGCCCAACAAGAATGGGACGATTGCCGAGGCGCTGATTCTGCTGGAAGAGCTCTCGGGCCGGCCGATGATGGACTACGTTCGGCCGGCGGCCGAGGTCATCCTTGCCAACCAGATATTGGAACCTGGCCCGCGCCAGGGGGCAACCGTCCACACCGGCACCGGCAAGCATGCCCTTGCCATTGGCATCTACACCGCGCGGTGCATGGGGTCGCTCCTGCGGCTGGCGAGGCACACCGGCGAGAAGCGCTACCGCCGAGCGGCCGTGCTTGGCGCACGCTTCCTTTCCGGGTTGGTCACGCCGCACGGGACACGCTTTGGCTACTATCATGATGGGCGTCCGATCGGCTGTCCCGAGTGGAGTAGCCCCTCCGGGGATGTTCTGCGGGCGCTGCTAAGCCTGGCCCAAGACCTGCCCGAGGCCGGCCAAGCGGCAGGGATGTTGCTCGGCACATTGCTTGGGGCACAGCTGCCGACGGGCGGTTTTGCCACTGCCCACGGCTTCGCCGCTCGTGGCAGCACGAATCATTGGCGGGGCGCCCCTGAGTTTCGCGACGTGCTACCGGTGGTTGGCTGGTGCGACAAGGTCCTGCGGGCCCTGGCGCCGCTCGCCAGCACCGGGGCCGCCCCGGCCGGCGATGACTTGAGGCCGGCCGATCTTGACTGCACCTGGCGGGGCAGGGACTGCATCTATCACGAGGACGAGCGGCGCCTGGAGTTACGGGAGAAATCGGGTGGAAGGACCCTTTACCGGTGGCGGAAAGGGTCTGGAACACCAGACATATACGCCCTTTAGCCTGATTCTCAGACGCTTGAGAACAAGACGAGAGGTAGACCAATGAAGGCCATCATACTAGCCGGCGGATTCGGGTCGAGGTTGTCAGAGGAGACCGTCCTGCGGCCCAAACCGATGATCGAAATTGGCGGCAAGCCCATTCTCTGGCACATCATGAACATCTATGCTGCCCATGGGGTCAACGAGTTCATCATTGCCCTCGGCTACAAGGCGGAGGTCATCAAGGAGTACTTCCTCAATTTCTATGCGATCAACAACGATATCTCCATCGACATGGCCACGGGCAAGACGGTCGTCCACGACGGCCACCAGCCGAACTGGCAGATTCACCTGGTGGATACCGGACTCCATACCCAGACCGGCGGACGGCTGAAGCGATTGGACCCGTGGCTGGCCGACGACGAGACGTTCATGATGACTTATGGCGACGGGGTCGCCGACATCGACGTGCGGGCCCTGCTCAACTTTCACCGTTCGCATGGCAGGTTGTCGACGGTGACGACGGTGCGTCCGCCTGCCCGGTTCGGCGGAATCGCCTTCCAGGGCGACCACGTGGCCGAGTTCACGGAGAAGCCGCAGACCGGGGAAGGGTGGATAAACGGTGGGTTCTTCGTGCTCAACCGAGGGGTAATGCGCTACCTCGAAGACGACGATACCATCTGGGAGCGTGGTCCCCTGGAGGGCCTGGCGCGGGACGGTGAGCTGATGGCTTATCGCCATCACGGCTTCTGGCAGCCCATGGACACGCTGCGCGACAAGAACTTGCTCGAGAAGCTATGGGAGTCGGGCGAGGCGCCGTGGGGGTGGTGGCCACAGACGACCGGCGAGCGTGGTACACCTGACCGGCGCCTGCCTTTGGCCGGTTTGTCGAACCCCGCTTAGATGGTTTGTAGAGAGGAAACAAGCGGATGCCCGGACCGGTCGCTGATCTTGGCCTGGTCGGATGTCTCCCAGGTTAGCAGATGACGATACTTCTTCCGGCAGGAGTGATAGCAGATGAGGGTACTAGTTACAGGAGCGGATGGCTACATTGGGTCACTCCTTGCTCCTTACCTGATGGAGCGAGGGCACGACGTAGTGGGCCTGGACACGGGCTTCTATAGGGATGGCTGGCTCTACGACGGGGTCGCCCTACCCCCCCCGACGATAACCAAGGACATACGCCATGTCCTGGAGGACGACCTGCGCGGGTTCGACGCCATAGCCCATCTGGCCGAGCTCTCGAATGATCCGCTTGCCCAGCATAGCCCGAGCCTGACCTTCAAGATCAATCATCTCGGCAGCGTGGAGCTCGCGAAGAAGTGCAAGAAGGTTGGCGTGTCCCGCTTCGTCTATACCTCCTCTTGCAGCGTGTACGGTGCCGGCGGGGATGGCTTCCGGGCCGAGGAATCGGCCACGGACCCACAGACGGCGTACGCAAAGTGCAAGGTGTTGGTGGAGAGGGACCTTTCACAGATGGCCGACGACGACTTCTCGCCGACCTTCTTGCGCAATGCCACGGCCTTCGGCCCGTCGCCGCGGATGCGCTTTGACATTGTCCTCAACAACTTAGCCGGCCTGGCCTGGACGACCCGGGAGATCAAGATGATCAGCGACGGCACACCCTGGCGGCCCCTCGTGCACGTGCTCGACATCTGCAAAGCCATCGCCTGCACCTTGGAGGCGCCAAGGGAAGTGGTCCACAACCAGGTCTTCAATGTCGGGGACACCAAGGCCAATCACCAGGTCCGGGACATCGCCCAGATCGTCGCCCAGGCCTTCCCCGGCTGCGCCCTCACGCTGGGCACGAACGGCGGCGACAACCGAAGCTACCGCGTGTCCTTCGAGAAGATCAACCGACTGCTCCTCGGGTTCAAGTGCGAACGCGATGCAATGTCCGGGGCGAACCAACTGTTGGAGATCTTCCAGATGCTGGGCATGACGCGTGAAAACTTCGAATTCAGGGCCTTCACTCGCCTCAAGCAGCTCGAGTACCTGAAGGAGACCGGTCAGATCGACGACGATCTGTTCTGGAGGGCGAGGCAATGATCGGCAAGGTGCGGCAGACGCCGGAAGCGATGGGAGAGGCCAGGCAAGAGCGCGGTCCGCGTTGCCGGTTCTGCGGCGCGGTGCTGAAGGACACCTTCGTCGACCTGGGCTCGTCGCCTCTCGCCAATTCCTACCTCACCCCGGCTCAACTGGGCCAGATGGAGCCCTTCTATCCCCTGCACGTCCGCGTGTGCGCGGAGTGCTTGCTGGTGCAGCTCCCGGCCGTCGTCAGTGCCGAGCATATCTTCAGCGACTACGCCTATTTCTCGTC
The DNA here is from genome assembly GCA_021847625.1 of Chloroflexota bacterium. Next base: position 1,416 of record JAJZQK010000378.1, on the reverse strand, counting down.
CTACTCCGATAGTTGGCTGCAGCACGCCAAGAACTACGTCGACCTGGTGACGGAACGGTTCGGTCTGCACGAGAAGAGCCGCGTCGTCGAGGTGGCCAGCAACGACGGATACCTGCTGCAGTACTTCATAGCCAAGGGTATCCCGGTTCTGGGGGTGGAACCGGCGGCGAACGTGGCCGAAGCGGCCGTGAAGAAAGGGATACCGACGGTTGCGAAGTTCTTCGGCGAGGCCGCTGCCCGTGACTTGCTCGCCGAGGGGTGGCAGGCCAACCTGATCGTCGGCAACAACGTCCTGGCCCACGTGCCGGGGCTCAACGACTTCGTGGCGGGCATGAAGGTCCTGCTCGCGCCAACGGGCGTGATCACGATGGAGTTCCCTCACCTGATGCAGCTGGTGGGCGGCAACCAGTTCGACACCATCTACCACGAGCACTTCTCCTACTTCTCGTTCCTGACGGTGAGCAGTATCTTCGCCCGGCACGGCCTGACGATCTTCGACGTCGAGGAGCTGCCGACCCATGGCGGCTCTCTGAGGATATACGCGAAGCAGCGAGAAGACGCCTCGAAGGCCATCGGCGGCCGGGTGGCCGCGCTTGCCGCCCGGGAGCGGGCCGCTGGCTACGACACCCTGGCCTACCACGTTTCCTTCGCGGAGAAGGTCAAGGAGACCAAGCGCAACCTGCTGGAGTTTCTGATCGGCGTGCGGCGGGAGGGGAAGTCCGTCGTGGGCTACGGGGCGCCGGCCAAGGGGAACACGCTCCTGAACTACTGCGGCATCAGGACAGACTTTCTGGACTACACGGTAGACAGGAGCCCGCATAAGCAGGGCCATTACCTGCCTGGCACCCACATTCCGATCTACAGCCCGGACCGGATAAGGGAGACGAAACCGGATTATCTGTTGATCCTGCCGTGGAATCTCAGGGACGAGATCATGGGGCAGATGGCGCATATCCGGGAATGGGGAGGCCGGTTTGTCGTGCCAATCCCAGAGGTTAGGGTTTGGCCGTGACAACTCCAGGATTTGGATGAAGCGCGGGGCAGTGCTGGCCGTCACTGCGGCGCTGCTGCTCCTCTCTTGCGGACGATCGGCGCTTGTGGGTGGGGAAGTAAGCCCCGCGGCCGGGTACCCTTCCTCGCCCACGGCTACCGTGCAGACGGACTGCTGTTCGGCGGTCGGCAACGAGGCCAGTCCGGCGCCGACGGTGGAGGCGGGCGGTTCGGTGCGTACAGGTCCGCGCAAGCACTTTCCGGTGGGCGTTTACGAAGACGCGGCGCTGCTGGAGGGGGACGTCGAGCGGTTCACGGCCATGGTGGAGGACCTACGCTCGCGGGGTTTCCACAGCGTGCTCCTCACCAACGGGCACATGGACCGGGATGAGGGACTGTTGGCGGCCGCCGACCGTCTGGCCTTCG
>JAJZQK010000377.1 GCA_021847625.1 Chloroflexota bacterium | reverse complement strand
GACACGGCCGAGCCGCCCTTGTGACCGATCCGGCGGTAGTGCTCGTCACCATATTTGGCTTTCGTGCTCATGCCGCCCCTGCGGCCGGCCTCGCGAACGGTCAATTCCTTCTCTTCCATTATCTCCTACCTCATCCAGCACATGCCTTGGTTCGTCCGATACCTTGCCCCTGCCGAGTTCGGGCAAGTTATTTATACAAGCTAACTAGCAAGAAGCGTGCCAGGCTTGCGGGGGCTGGCCTCTGCGACAGCACACCACTTAGGTGTATCCGTGATACCATGCCAAGCGAATTGCGGGGATTCCGCTCTCCAGGAGCCACGCATGAGAGAAGGGTACGGGATGTCGGCAACGTCCCTTACCCTTCGCCAGCTTCTTATGGACTGACTGCTACCACTGAGATGCGGACAGTTCCGTCCGCGGGCGGCGGCGCCGCCCTGTTCGCCGGCCCCCCATGGGCAGGCCCAGACGCTTGACTCGGGTCCTCCTGAGGAGGACCCGTTCAGGCACCATCGCCGCGGTCGCCCTTTCGGTGCTGTTCGCCTCGGGTTGGGAGGGCTTCTTATCGAGGGAGGGCCAGATTGCTCCCGCCAGGGATATGCCGTCCACGACGTCGGCTCGACCAAGGCCCCTACGGGCCATTTGTTCCCCGCCCGGAACGCTCAGCACGATCATCACCCCCGCCGTCTCCGGCAGGGCCGCGCGAACGGCGTCCGCGATCATCTGATGAACCAGGGGACTGATAGCCGGCCTTTCCAGCTCGCCGCCGTCGGTGGCCACGTGCGTGTGCCCGATTCCCCTGCCGCCGACGATCTCGATGCCGAAGCCCGTCCTCTCCCGCGCCTCGGCCCTAACCTCCACGGCGACGCCACCCTCGTTTAGCCGGGGGTCGCTCGCAGCAGAGGCCACCGCCACGCGATGCTCCTCGACCATCAGCTCCTGCACCCCCGATACCGGCACGCGGGCAACCGCCCCTAGTGGCGAGCGCAACTCCACGTCGGGCATCGTGCGACCGTGAAACAGTAACTCCACCGCCGCCAAAGATGCTGCTGCCGCCGCCGCACCCAGAGAAACCGGATACTCGGCCGCCGGACCCGCAAGATGGCCGTCGGAGCGCCGGACCACCCGTGCTGGGTCCTCCATAGCGGCGACCATCGCCATCGGCTCATCTAGCGTGAACGGTAGTCCCTCTAAGGAGTAGCCTAGCTCCTCGCCCACCAGCTGCAGGGCCTGGGCGGCACGCGGCAGACGCAGCTCACTCTCGTGGATGACCTGCGCCTGGGCGAAGACCTCCGCGGGCGTGCCGCTAGCCACGATGTGCCCGTGCCGAAGCACGTAGACCAGGTCGGCGTAGCGCGGCACGAAGTCGATGTCGTGCGTCGCCATCAAGATAGTCACCCCCTGATCGTGCTTGAGGCGATACAGAAGGTCCATCATGCGGCTGGCGCCCATCGGGTCGAGGCCCGCCGTCGGCTCGTCGAGGATGATTATTTCCGGTCGCAGGGCGAGAACGCCGGCGAGGGCCACCCGTCGCTTCTGGCCGAAACTGAGGGCGTGGATGGGCCGCCGCTCGAACCCGGGCAGCCCCACCATTTCCAGACAGCGCTTCACGCGCGTCTCGACCTCGGCCGGCGGCAGGCCCGCGTTACGCGGACCGAAAGCGACATCCTCGCCAACCGTGGCGGCAAACAACTGATCGTTGGGGTCCTGGAATACGAAGCCCAGGGACCGGTAGAGCCAGTTCAGGTCGCCCTTTCCCACCTCACGACCGTCCACCAGCACCTTGCCTGAGGCAGGATGTAGACTGCCACTGAAATGGCGGAAGAGGGTAGTCTTACCCGAACCGTTCGGGCCGAGGAGGAGTACGAACTGCCCCGTATCGGCCACGAAGTTCACTTGATCAAGGGCACGGATGCCCGTGGGATACACGTAAGTTAGATCGATAGTCTCCAGCCGGCCCATCGCCAATCCTCCAATCCTGTGTGGTTCATATAGCCAGGCCTAGTGCCAGCGCAGCCACGAGGCCAACGGCCGCCAACGCCAGCGCCCTTCCATCCGAAGGAGAGAAGCTTCGTTCGGCCTCCGGAATCGGCAGCTCCCCCTTGTACCCCCGCAGCACCATCGACTGGTAGACCCTGTCGGCGCGGTCGTAGGCGCCCACCATCACCATCCCCCCAAGCGTGCCATACGATCTAATGCTGTTCCGCCAGGTGCCGTGTCCCAAGCGGGTCTTCTGAGCCTCGCGGACACGCTCTACCTCTTCACCCAACAGGAACAAGTAACGGTAGGTCAAGGTGGCAATCTCGACTAGCACGGGTGGCACCCGTAGCCAGGTTGCCGTCGCCAGGAGACCAGTCATAGGCGTTGTCATGCTAACCAGCAGGACCGCGGCCGTACCGCCGAGTATCCGGCTGGCTATCTGAACGCCGCGCAGCAAGCCTTCTGAATACACGACGGCAGGCCCAATCTCGAGGACCACCGTATGGCCGACGAAGAACACCTGAGTGAGAAACGCCACCGCCGCGAAGTACCACGGCACCATCAGCCGCGTGATCAATGTGTGGCGCGGCACCCCCGCCCGCGCAAGGAGGGCCACGGAAGCAACAAAGAGTGCGAAGGGGGTAATCCACGAGGGCGCCACCATGTTCACGATCAGCGCCCCCGCCAGGGCGATCACCTTCGCGCGCGCGCTCACACCACCCAACGCTTGCTCCCGCTCCATCACCAGCTCGTCGTCTTGGGCAATCTCGGCGATCTCATCGTGCTGATGCTTGTGCCCGCCCTCATGACTGTGCTCTGCTGCAACCCCTTTCTTCACTGTGGAAGCAGCTGGCACGTCAGGTTGAAGGGCAACCGCTGAGAAGGTGGCGTTCCCCGCGTGATCGCTCTCGCTCACGGGGATAGGCTCGCCCGGCCCACCACCATGGGTTGATGACGAGCCCTGTCCGAACATGCCTCGCCACGTGTAGCCGACGATGGCCCCGCCGATGAAGCCGGCCATCGTGAAGACGAACAGCTGCAGGTCCCCGGTTATATTCAGCAGGGGCGCAGATACCGTCCCCCCAAGCTCCTGTGCCTTCGCTTGCACGACGGCAACGTCGACGCCCTCCCACTGCGACGGGATAAACAGGGCCACGACGACCAGCCCAACCAAGAAGACACCTGCGAGCGTCAGCCAGGTCGAACCGGTCATCCTCCCTGAGGAGGGAGCTTGGCCGACCCCAGTGCCCGTCATTCCCATCCTCTCCGCCAGGTCCGGCCGTCGCTCACGCACGAAACTGAATAGCCCTACGGTGAACAGCACCTCCAACGGCAGCAGCACGGCCAGGGAGGGCAGAAACGCGGCGAATATCGCCACGGTGACGGTCAGAATGGAACGGTCACCGGCGAGCGCCAGGGCCATAGTGGCTGAAGTCATGAGGTAGGTGATGAGGTCGCCAAGCGCCCCCGCCAGCCCCAGTGACAGCCACAGCGGCGCGTTCAGGCGTCTGGCCAGATGATATGTACCATAGGCAAGGAAGGCGCCGAATATGCCCATGTTCATTGTGTTGGCGCCCCAGGCGGATATGCCGCCGTGCGCCATGAAGAGGGCCTGCATCATCAGCACGACCCCCGTTACCGCGGCCGCGGCCCATGGCCCGAGGATAATCGCGGCGATGGCAATCGCGGTCGGATGAGCGCTGGTGCCGGTCGGCGCCGGGAGTGGCAGAGCCGAGATCACGAAGACCGCGGCAGAAACGAGGCCGATTAACGGCTTAACGGACGGGTCGCGGTCGACCCGTTGCTTGATACTCTGAACACCTTTTGCAACAAACGGGATGGTGACCGCCGTGGTCCCAGCCGCCAGTTGGAGGGGCAGGATGCCCTCTGAGATATGCATCTAAACCTCCCCTTGTCCTCTTCGGTAGACAGCACTTCTACCAGGATACTGTGTCGGGCACAAGTTATGTCTTGAGCCGCTAGGCCCGTTCCGATCTACTGCAACCGCCGGCCTAGATGCCTGTAAACGCAAGATCCGTGCCATGCCCCCGCTCGCTCGCGTGCCTGATTGGAGGCACGATCGCCAGGGAAGTCTACGGCTGGCAGGCCTACAGCTCTTGACCTCGGCCAATCTGGACTCTAGGATATGGTGGAGACGGCAGACGATGTGCTGTGCCCTAGCCACGTCTCAACCGTTTAGCAGCAGGTACTGTAGCGCGTCTACCTGAGGAGGTTCCTATGGCCCGAACGTACACACATCGCGAAAGAGTCCTTGCGGCCCTTCACCACGAGGAGGCCGACCGAATTCCCTTCGAACTCGGCAGCAGCACGGCGACGGGCATCACCATCGCGGCCTACGAGAATCTTGCCCGCCACTGCGGCGTTGAGCCCAGTATTAAGGTAGTAGATCGCATGCAGCAGCTCACCGCGGTCGACGAAGCGATCCTTCGCTCTTTCGACACGGATATTCGCCCAGTCTGGCTGGGTACGCCCGACGGCTGGACCGATGAAGAGCAGCCTGATGGCGGGTATCGCGACGAATGGGGGGTCACCCGGCACAAGCCCGAGGGCTCGTTCTACTATAGATC
>JAJZQK010000376.1 GCA_021847625.1 Chloroflexota bacterium | reverse complement strand
CGGAGGGCCGGCCGAGACGGCCGACGTGGCCGCCGCCTTGACCTTCCTGGCCGGGCAGATCGGTCCCGAGCTGCCGCTGGCCCTCGTGGGCTATTCCTTTGGCGCGGTAGTTGCCATAGCCTATTTGGCCGAGATGATAAAGCGGGAGTCTTTGCCCATCCAGGCGCTGGCCCTGGTCGGGCTGCCGGTGGCCATGGAGGAGTTCGCCTGGTTGGACCTCTCCCCCCTGCGCGAGAGCGGCCTGCCCGTCCTGGTGGTGGCCGGCGCCGAGGACGACCTGGGCGGCCCCGCCGACGTGCAGCGGGCGCTCAGCCCGCTCGGGGAGAACACGGTCGTCAAGGTCGTGCCGGGGGCCGAGCACATGTACGTAGGCCATCGCGGCGAGGTTGGCCGCCTCGTCGTCGATTTCCTGGTGGCAAACCTGACCACAATACCGACTTGAGGTGCATCTGATGCCTATCAGCGGCAATGGCAATACTACCGACAGCCCGGAGAAGACGCGCGCCGTGGCCGACGCCGACACCGTCGTCGTCTCCGATTTCGACGGCACGATAACCGAGGCAGACGTCTGCCTGGCGCTGCTCGACCTCTACGCCGACGACGGCTGGCAGCAATTGGAGGCGGACTTTGAGGCGGGACGCATCACGCTGGAGACTTGCCTGATAGGTCAGGTAGCCACCTTCCACGAGCCACGCAGCAAGCTGGTGGACTACGCCCTGGAGCAGGGGCGGCTGCGGCAGGGGTTCGGCGAGTTCGTCGCCTTCTGCCGGGAGCGAGGGATTCCGTTCATGGTGGCCAGCGCCGGCCTTGACTTCTACATCGAGGCTATCCTCGCCCGCGAGGGGCTGAGCGATCTTGACGTAACCTGTATCACTACCTCGCCCCTGGAGCATGACGTGGTGCTCAACCTGCCCCTCGCGGGCTTCAAGAACCTGCATAACCTCGGCGATTTCAAGGAGCTGATCGTCCACGAGCAGCAGGCGCGGGGCAAGCGAGTCGTCTTCGTCGGCGACGGTTCGACCGACTTCGCCGCCGCCCGCGCGGCTGACGTCGTCTTCGCCCGCGCCAAGCTACTGGCCTACTGCCGGCGCGAGGGAATAGACTGTGCGCCCTTCGCCACCTTCGACGACGTCCGTCTCGCCCTCGACGCCCTCACCGCCGTCCCCCAGGGCAAGGGGTAAGCCCTGTTATCCGTACTACCATGAGCGGGGAGCGCTGGGACAGGTATTGCCTCGCCCAATGACAACAAAGAAGCCCCACGGGCGTTATCGTCGCCCGCGGGGCATTCTTGGCAATGGTTAAGTGCCGTAGGGTTTTAGACCGCTTCGGCCGGCTCGATTGGCAGCGCTTCCGGCTCCGCTTCCTCCTCCGCCACGAACGGGCTGATCTTCTTGAGCAGAACGATGCCCAGGTTCAACAAAACGGCGGCGAAGGTGGAGGCGCCGATGGGGTCGAGGACCACGCCGCCCAGCTGCAGCGTGACTTGCTTGGCGACCATCGCCGTGCAGAGGGCGATGGAGATGCCGAAGACGCCGAAGTTCTCCAGCGTCCCCCAGTCTTCCTTGGCCGAGGCGATCACCTTGCTGCTCGTGCCGGCGATGAGCCCGAAGAGCATGAAGGAGATGCCGCCCATCACGGGGACCGGGATCGTGCCCACCAGGGCGCCGAACTTGGGCACCAGGCCCAGGCAGATGGCCGTCACCGCCGCCACCTGGAGCGGGCGGATGGAGAAGACCTTGGTGATGGACATGACGCCGATGTTCTCGGCGTAGGTCGTCTGTCCGGTACCGCCGCCGAGGGCAGAGACGAACGTCGCCGTGGCGTCGCCCAGGAAGGCATCGCCGATGTGCGGCGTGAGGTCGCGCTCCATGTAGGCCGAGATGGCCTTGACATGGCCGATGTTCTCGGCGAGCAGCATCACGACCACCGGCACGATGAGGGAGATGGCCGAGAGATTGATGGTGGGCATGACGAAGTTCGGCAGGCCCAGCCAGGGGGCGTTCATCACGGCCGTGAAGTCAACCTTGCCGAGCAAGGCGGCGATGATGTAGCCGATGACCACGGCGACGAGCACCGGGATCAGCTTGACCGTGCCCTTGGCGGCCACGGCCACGGCGATGGCCACGGCCAGTGTTACAAGAGCCAGGGACCAATCGTTGCCGGCCATGTCCCAGGCGACTGGGGCTAGGCCGATGCCGATGACGGCGATGACCGCCGCCGTGACGGCCGGCGGCATCAGCGCCTCCAGGGCCCTCGTGCCCGCCTTCGTCTTGATCAGGACGGCGACGACAGCGTAGACGATGGCCGCCGCGGCGATGCCGCCTAGTGCCGCCGGCACACCGCCGTACTCCTTGGCGGCAACCACCGGGGCGATGAAGGCGAACGAGCTACCGAGGTAGCTGGGGATGCGTCCCCGGACGATCAGCATAAAGATGAGGGTGCCAATGCCGGAGAAGAAGATCGCCAGGTTCGTGTCGAAGCCCATCAGTACCGGGGCCAGCACCGTCGCCCCGAACATCGCGATGACGTGCTGCAGACCGAGGCCGACCATGCGGCCCGTGGGCAAGGCCTGTTCTGGATAGATGATTCCGCTGCCCGCTCTACTCGCCATAATCCTCCTCACTAACGCTTACATCAGGACCAATCAGGTCCCGGCCGCCACGCGGACTTCCCGGCGGCCCGGGCCTGTCAACCACCGTGTTTCCTATACCCTCGCCTCGAAGGCCAGCGGCTCTTCCGGGGTGAAGGGCTGGTCCGTGGGGTCGTGGGCGCCCGTGGCGTTCTGGCGGTCGCCGGCATCGCCCAGCCCCGGCACGATGTAGCCGTGCTCGTTGAGCTTCTCGTCGACGGCGACGACGTGGATTTCGACGTCCGGGTGTTCCCGGCTCAGCGTGGCGATGCCCTCCGGGGCGGCGATGAGGCCGACGAAGGAGACCTTCTCCACGCCTTTTTGCTTGAGTTTGGTGGCCGCGTGGACGGCCGACCCGCCCGTGGCCAGCATCGGGTCGAGGATGAGGGCGATGTCGACCGGGGGATAGCTGTGCAGCTTGTCGTAGTACTCCACCGGCTGCAAGGTCTCCTCGTCCCGGTAGAGGCCGAGGTACCAGATGGGGGCGCCCGGCAGCAGCTCCTGGGCGGCGGGGATCATGCCCGCCCCTGCCCGCAGTATCGGCGCGAAGCCGACTCGCTTGCTGAGCACAAGCTGATTCGTGCGGCCCACCGGCGTGATGACCGAGACCTCATGCACGGGCAGGTTGGCAGTGGCGTGGGAAAGGATCATCAAGGATACTTCCTTGAGCAACTGGCTGAACCTGGCCGGCCGCGTGCGGCGGTCCCGAAGTAACGCTAGTTTGTGGCCGAGCAACGCGTGGTTCATATAGGTGTGCACGTTGGTCGTCACCGCTTCCCCTCCTTCACTCTTGGACCAAACGGCGCCTGCCATGGTTGGTGGCAAAAATAATGGCTCTGCGACTGCAGAGCCAGCGCTGGAGAGACCTTCTTGAACTGTAAGATGTAGATTTCTTGCTGTAATCGCATTTTCAAATTGACGGCAGTTTAACACTGACCAACCAAGCTGTCAAGGAGGTTAGCCCGCGCCACGGGCAATATTAGCGCATCAGGGGCCGACGGCGCAAGCCCAAAACATCTCGCACATCTCGCCCTGGAATTGCACCATAAGAGCATGGGCTTGATCTTCGGGACGGCTGCCTGGTAGCCGTCATTCCCGCGATAGCGGGAATCCAGCCGGCGCACCAGGAGCCTGGATTCCCGCTATCGCGGGAATGACGAGGGGGCGCCCCTATGCTACAAAGGACCCCTTCCCGCCGGCGGTGTGAAGAGGCTTCCTTATGGTGCAATTCCAGCATCTCGCCGAATCCGAGCGGGGATAGACCCTCCCGCTCCGCGGGCGATGGCGCTTTCGCCGCTCTGGTATAATCATGCGGGGCTGAGTTATCGGTGGGTGGGAGGCAAGGGCGATGAAGCGATTGAGCACGGCGAAGATTCTCCTGTATAGCATTGGCAACATGGGCTCCAACCTCGTCTTTGCCTTCGCCAACTTCGCCTTCCCCCTCTTCCTGTCCGCCTACCCGGTTTCGAACATGGCGGTGGGCTTTCTGGCCCAGGAACGGTCGTTTGCCGGCGCCTTCGTGCAGCCCATCGTAGGGGCCATCTCCGACCGCCTGCCGCCGAATCGCCTCGGTCGCCGCCGGCCATTCTTCCTCATCGGCGTGCCGCTAACGGCGCTCGCCCTCGCCGTGCTCTCCGGGCAACCGCCGCTGTGGGCGGTCGTCGCCATAATGACCTTCTTCGCCCTCTTCCTGGCCATGGCAAACGATCCCTACATGGCGCTGCTGCCGGATATCACGCCCATGGAGCAACGGGGGCGTGTGGGCGGCGTAATGGCCATCTTCACGGCTCTCGGCGGTATCCTCGCCATCCTGCTCTCCTTCTTCCTCTGGGAGCAGAACCAGGAGCTGGTCTTCTGGCTGGTGGCCCTGGGCCTGGTGGTGCCCTTTGCCATAACCTTCTTCGCCATCAAGGAGCCGCCGGGGGCGGGACCGCCCCCCGCGCGGTCGAGGC
>JAJZQK010000375.1 GCA_021847625.1 Chloroflexota bacterium | reverse complement strand
GGGATAACCGTCGCCTGCACCGGCGCCAGCCAGACCGGAAAAGCGCCGGCATAGTGCTCTATGAGTACGCCTATGAAGCGCTCCATCGAGCCCAGTACCGTCCGGTGGATCATGGCCACCCGGTGCTGCTGACCATCCTCGCCAACGTAATTGAGGTCGAACTTCTCGGGTTCGTTAAAGTCCACCTGGATCGTCGGGCCTTGCCAGGAACGCCCCAACGCGTCGATGAGACGGATATCAATCTTGGGACCGTAGAAGACCGCCTCGCCCTCCGCCCGCGTGTAGGGCAGGCCCCGGGATTCCAGCGCCTGGACGAGGGCCGACTCAGCCCTATCCCAGACTTCGTCACTGCCCAGGTACTTGTCCCTGACCAAGGGGTCTCTTACCGACAGGTCGATTCCGAATTCCTGGAACCCGAAGCTTCTGAGCATGAAGAGCGCGAAGTCGAGTACCCCGGCGACCTCGCTCTCCATCTGCTCGGGCCGGCAGAAGATGTGGGCGTCGTCCTGCGTGAATCCGCGCACTCGCATCATGCCGTGCAATACACCCGACCGCTCGTACCGATACACTGTCCCTAGTTCCGCCCACCGCAACGGCAGTTCGCGGTAGCTGCGCAACTTGCTCTTGTAGATGAGTATGGCATAGGGGCAATTCATCGGCTTTAGTTGGTATTCTTGCCCATCGATCTCCATGGGCGAGAACATGTTCTCACCGTAGGACTGCAAATGCCCACTGGTCCTCCACAAGTCCAGGCGCCCGATGTGAGGAGAGAAGATCAGCTGATAACCCTTTCGGTAGTGCTGGTCACGCCAGAAGTCCTCCACCAGTTTGCGGACCAAGGCACCCTTGGGGTGCCAGAGGATCAAGCCCGGACCGACCTCGTCTTGGATGCTGAAGAGGTCGAGCTCGCGGCCTAGGCGCCGGTGATCGCGGCGGGCAGCCTCCGCCAGTCTGTACAGATGCTGATCGAGCTCTTCCTGCGTAGCGAAGGCGGTGGCGTAGATGCGCTGGAGCATCGGCCGGTGCTCATCCCCACGCCAGTAGGCACCCGCTACGCTAAGGATCTTGAAAGGGCCCAGTTCGCCCGTGGACTTGATGTGCGGCCCCCGGCAGAGATCCGTGAAACCGTCCTGCCTGTAGACGCTGACCTTCTCGTCCGGCAGATCTTCGATCAGCTCCACCTTGTAAGGCTGGCCCAGCTGGTCAAACAGCCGCTTCGCCTCGTCCCGGGGTAGTTCTTCCCTCTCAAACGGAACGTCGGCCTTGACGATCGTCGCCATGCGTCGTTCGATCTCGTCGAAATCCTCTGGGGTCAGCGTCCGCGGTAGTTCGAAATCGTAGTAGAAACCATCTTCGATGGCGGGCCCTATTCCTAGCTTGGCATCGGGGAACATCTGCTGCACGGCTTCTGCGAGGATATGGGCCGCCGAGTGGCGCATCGTCTGCAGATCAACCACCTGGACCTCCTTCAGCTCAGTCAGAGCTTCATCAACTAAAAACCTCCCATCCAGCTCGTGGACGAGAGGCCCATGACCGCAGAATATTGTAGCAGAACAAACCGACCAAGGTCAATTCAAGTCGCACCTCGGCAACGCAAGAAGGCACCGAGACGGCCGGAAATACCGGCGTGCCGGTGCCTCCATCCTAACACGGATCCAGTATCGCACTCTAGAGCAACACTTAGAGCATTAAGCTGAACTGCAGGCGGTTAGCCGCCCTGCGATTCCATCTCCTTGCCTCGTCGCACCGCGTGCTTCACGGCCTGGCCACCCTTCTTGCCGATACGGGAGTAGTACTCGTGGCCATACTTCTCGGACACGGCCTCGCCGCCCTTGCGGCCGATATCGGAGTAGAAATCGTGGCCGTGCTTCGCCTTGACCGTCTCGCCACCCTTCTTCCCGATAGCAGAGTAGAATGGGGCACCTTTCTCTTCGGCGACCGTTTCGCCGCCCTTCTTGCCGATCCGAGAGTAGAAGCCTGGTCCGTACTTCTTCTTCACCGTCTCTCCACCTCTGCGGCCAGCCTCGCGGACAGTCATCTCACGCTCTTCTGCCATTACGAGTCCCTCCATTGTGTAATTCAGCTGCTCATCGATGAGGCAATACCGTAGCAATGCTACAGGTGAACCTCAGGCTGATTGTCTTGCAGGATATATGCCAGCCCAGCAGGTGGAGGTCACTTTGGTGGTGTCCAAGGCGACCGGGATGCTCTCTGTGCCCTTGCTCCAGCTCTCCGCCCCTGGCATAGGAATTGCAACCAGTGCCTGGCTATATTTGAGCTGGCGTTGGGCGCATTCATCCTGATCACCATGCGCCTCCCAGCCCGTGGGGAAGGAGGTGTCACTATGGAGCGCAGTCGCGAAGAGATTCAGTATCGTTCACAGGAACTAAGAGAGACCGCTCGCGAGCTGCAAGGTCGCGCGTCGGAGCTAGCCGGCACGGCCGGCCAGCAGCTAGAACGGACAACCCGGACCATCAGAAACGACCCGAACACGAAGTTAGCGTCGGGAGTTCTGGCATTCTTGTTGACTGCCAGCGTCGTCTTGCTCATTCTGCTCCCGGCTTACAGGGGGTGGGTCGGGTACCAAGTCGACCGCTATACCGGCAGGGCGCGCCCGGAAAGCCCTGCCGACCGCATCAGGCATTGGGGCCGCAACCTGGTCGACTCCTTGGCACTTGGCGACTAGACCCTAGGCTGAGGAATCGCATCAGCCACGATGCGCGGCGAAGTGCACGCTGAACGGGGTGCACTTCGCTGTGCCTTTTCCCGGCCGCCTAACCTTGACTGGCCTAGCTTCTTCTGCTATCCTCAACAGGCCAACCGGGCCAGCGTTGGTCCGTTGAGCCAAGACCCGGGACGTGTGGCCCAGAGAGCCCACGGCCACGGGTTGTGAAACGGGAAGGTTAGGCATGCCAGTCCGCGGGATCAGAGGAGCAACGACGGCCGTTGACAACACGCGCCAGCATATCCTAGAGGCCACTACCGAACTGCTCACGCACGTGGTCCAGGCCAACGACTTGCAGACCGCGGATATCGCCGCCGCTTTCTTCACCACGACGCCAGATCTCGACGCGACTTTCCCGGCCCTCGCGGCTAGGCTGATGGGATGGACCACGGTGCCTCTCATGGGAGCTCAGGAGGCGGCCGTCCCCGGCAGCCTGTCCCTTTGTATTCGCCTGCTCCTGCTCGTCAACACCGAGAAGGCCCAGGTGGACGTCAGGAATGTCTACGAGAAAGGGGCCACGTCCTTGCGCGAAAGCGTCTCCCGCGATCTGAGCTAGCCTTCGCGCAAACCCCTCGCAGAACAGGAAGGGTCATCACCCGCCAATGGTCGACCGGACTCCCCACGCCGAGCCACAAGGCGGGGCTCTTCGTCGCTTCGAAGGCCCCCTCGACCTTCTTCATGAACTCATTACCCAGCGCGCACTGGATATCACGACGATCTCCCTGGCAGCCGTGGCCGAGCAATACGTGGAAGAGGTCAGTAGGATGGTGGAGGCGGACCTGGACCGGCTCACGAGCTTCCTCGTCATGGCCAGCCGCCTTCTCCTAATCAAGTCGCAAGCTCTGTTACCGCGTAGCGCCGAAGCGGAAGAGGTTGTCGAGGATGACGCCGGCGATCTATTGCGCCAGCTGCAGGAGTATCAGATCTTCAAGGCCCTTGCTACGCAGTTGAGGACCATTCAGGAGAAGGGACACCGGACCTACCCCCGCCAGGTACCATTCCCGGTCACGCCCCGACCACGGGCAGGTTCGGGGTCGGTGGATGCCCTCATGGGGGCCCTCAGGCGTGCCCTTACGCTCGCGCCGGAGTCCCCACCAACCGAGTCGGTCGCGCCTCTGCAGTTCCCCGTTGCGGTCAAGGTGGCCGAACTGGATCGGATTCTGCGATTGGGTTCGGCGTCGAGCTTCTCCGCGCTGCTCGCCAGGGCCAGTTGTCGCCAGGAAGCCATCGCCTACTTTTTGGCCCTGCTCGAGGTTCTCCGCCGTGGTAAAGCCATGGCGACCCAAGCGGGGCTATTCGGAGAGATACTTCTGGCGCCTGTACCACGTGAGGAAGATGCTGGCCAATGCCAGGCCGAGGAGGGCGCCTGAGGCGTCGATGCCGACGTCCACGGGGCTGCCGTGCCGCGTGGGGGTGAATGTCTGGTGAAACTCATCGCTCGCCCCATAGAGGGTTGCCCCCAGCCAGGCTAACAAGAGGGCGTTTCTCCTATTGAGCCCGGAGGCGCGCAGGGCCCGCCACAGCAGTATGCCCAGCGTTGCGTAGAGCATCACGTGCATGCCCTTCTGCGCCACCAAACCCGCGTCCGGGTAGCCGGAGGCCGGCCGGGAAGATAGAACGAAGATCAGGGCCATCCAGGCCAGCGCCGGCAGCTAGTTGCGAACGAAGAGCCCCCTAGACATACACCCTCTTCCCCTTCACGGCCGTCCCCTCGGACGACCCGATGCCGTACGCCGCCTCGACACGTGGCACCGGGCCATCCCTTTGTTAAGCAGGCTGAAATTGCCCAGCATTACGACCTTGGCCAAGAGACCTCCCCTACTCGACCGTCACCGACTTGGCAAGGTTGCGCGGTTGA
>JAJZQK010000374.1 GCA_021847625.1 Chloroflexota bacterium | reverse complement strand
ACCTGATGCCCAGGTAAGGATGGACGACCTTGCCGTTGGCGACGAGCTCGTCGGCGATCGGTTTGGCGGTCGAGATGGCGATGGCGAAGCCGATGCCCTGCGCCTGCACGCCTGTCTCGGCCTGGCCGGCGACCAGCGTGTTGATGCCGATCACCTGACCGTTCAGATTGACCAGCGGGCCGCCGGAATTGCCGGGGTTGATCGGGGCGTCGGTCTGGATCACGTCGAAGAGGAACGGGCCCGGCGTCCCCGACTGGTCAGCCGGCTCCTGCACGGTGCGCCCGAGCGCGCTCACAACACCCGCGGTGACGGTGGGTCCGCCCGGCAGGGCCAGGGCGTTGCCGATGGCGACCAGCCAGTCGCCGACCTGCAATTGCGTCGAATCGCCAAGCTTGGCAACCGGGAGGTTGCTGCCGTCGATCTTCACCACCGCCAGGTCTGTCTGCGCGTCGCTGCCGATCAGTTTACCCTCGAACGACCGGCCGTCCGGGAGGGATACGAGGAGCTGGTTGGCGCCCTCCACGACGTGGGCGTTCGTCAGGATGTGCCCCTGGTCGTCGTAGATGACTCCCGAGCCCACGCCGGCCGGTACGACATAAGGCTGGTTGGACTGGCTCGTTTGAACCTCTTGCTGGTTGGTGATTTGGACGACCGCCGGCTTGACGTCCTTCGCCACTTGGCTGATCGAGTTCTGGAAGCCGGTGTCAGGGCTCGTCGCCGGCTGGTTGTTGCTGGTGGCGGTGGGGGCAGGTGTGTTCTGCGCCTGTGCCACTGTGCCCGAGGTTGCAGTGGGTGCTGCCGCGGTCGGTGACGCCTGGTCGACGGAGTTCACGCACCCGGTCATCGCCAAGACGATAAGCAATACCAGCAGAACGGCGGCCGCGCTGCGGTAGAGGCTGTTTACTCGCACTGTTCGCTGTTCTCCTTTCCATATTTCCACGCTCGGTTCGCTGAACGGGTTGGGCCGTGCGACTATCCGGGCCGAGCTGTTGCCCGCTTAGTCGAGCGACGCCGCTTGGTACGGCGCGAACGGCGGGAGGGGAGGCTGGCCCTCTGCCTCACCAGCACGCCGGTGGTTGCTAGTCGCCGACGCATCCGTGGCGCCAACTACTCAACTGCTAAAGATACTAGCAAGAAACGTGCAAGCGGACTGGGGCCACTGTAACAACAGTAGCCTCTCTATGTTAAAACGATATGAAGAAAGCCCCGGGGCGGGCGCCAGGGGACCGAGACTGTCCGCCCTCATCGTGAACAGCTCCCACCTCCCGTTGCGGTCGCTGGCGAACACCACCGAGCCCCCGTCAGGCGACCAGGCCGGGGAGACGTTGTTGGCGGGGGTCACGAACGGCCGGCTGGAGGTCAAGATCTGAAAACCACTCCCATCCACCCGACCAGGAGGGGGTCATCCCCGTCGTCAGTCCTTCCCCTCCCCCCACGGCACCGGCGCCGCCAGGGCGGCCGCGTTCTCCTGCGTCCTTCCCGGCCGCAGGATCGCCTTGATGCGCGCCAGCAGCTCCAGTGGGCCGTAGGGTTCGCCTAGGCAATCGTCGGCGCCCTGCTCCAGGGCGGCCGTCCGGCGCTCCTCGTCGGCTGCCCAGGGGCCGATGGCGATCAAGGGCGCCTTCAGTCAGTGGCGGCGGGCGGGGATCCGCGTCGCGCCGTCCTCCCATCTGAGCGAGCGCAGAACCACGATATCGGGATGCCAACAGTCGGCGACCTCCACGGCCGCCTGTTCATCCGCGACGCTGGCCATTGTGCAGCCGCCCTGCTGCAGGAGAGGCTCGAGCCGGTTCAGCGTGTACCCATCCGCCCCCATAATCATCACCTTGATCATCTGCCTTCACCTCGGCTATACGGGCCGGGCTTCACACCAGGTGGGGCCTCTGCTACTCGTAGCGTAACGCTTCGATGGGATGGAGCCGCGCCGCCCGCGTGGCCGGGTAGATGCCGAAGAAGAGACCGATGGCCGCGGAGACGCCGGTGGCCAACACCACCGCGTCGGGTGTCACCACCGCCCTGATGCTTTGGCCACCCATGCTCATGCCCGAGATGGTGTGGGCCACGCCCGCGCCGATCGCCACCCCGATCGCCCCGCCGAGGATGGAGAGCACCGCCGACTCCAGGAGGAACTGGAGCAGGATGTCCTGGCGGCGGGCCCCCACGGCCTTGCGGATGCCGATCTCGCGGGTACGCTCGGTGACCGACACCAGCATGATGTTCATGATGCCGATGCCGCCGACGACGAGCGAGATGCCGGCGATGGCGCCCAGGAGCAGGGTCATCACCCCCGTCACGTCGCTGGCGGTCTGGAGCATGTCTTCCTGGCTGCGGATCTGGAAGTCGTCCTCGACGACCTTATGGCGGTCGCGCAGGATGGCGCCGATTTCCTGCACCGCCTGGTTCATGAGCGATTCGTCGGCCACCTGGACGTTGATGGTGGAGACGTTGCGCGCCCCGGTGGCCGTGCGCTGCACGGACAGGCGCTGCTGGAGGGTGGTGATGGGGACGAAGATAATGTCGTCCTGGTTGCCCATGGCCTGAGAGCCTTTGCTCTCCATCACGCCGATAACCCGGAAGGTGTAGCTGACGGCGTTCTTGCCGCCGCCGGCGGCAAGGCGAATGCTCTGGCCGACGGGGTCATCTCCGGCAAACAGCTGCGCGGCGGTGTCGCTGCCGAGGACGGCGACCATGGACCGGGAATCGACGCTCTGTTGCGTCAGGAACTCTCCGCTCGCCACGTGGAAATCACGGACGTTCGCGTACTCCGGCGTCGTGCCGGTGACGCGGGTGAAGGTGTTGACCCCGCCGTAGACCACCTGGACCATCGAGGCGGCCTCGGGGGCGACGGCCGTTACGCTGGGGCAACCGGCGGCGATGGCTATGGCGTCCTCGTAGGTCAAGGTTGGCGCCGAGCCCTGGCCGGAGGAGACCCCTCCTTGCTGGCTCGAGCCGGGGGTGACGAAGAGTAGGTTCGTGCCCATCGAGCGGATGCGGCTCAGGACGCTCTCCTCGGTGCCCTTGCCCACCGACATCAGGGCGATGACGGCGGCGACGCCGATGACGATGCCGAGCATGGTCAGCGCCGAGCGCATCTTGTTGGCCGATAAGCCCCGAAAGGCGATGCGAACGACCTCGAAGAAGCTCATTGCGGGCCACCCCCTTCCTGCGACTGGTCAACGGCCAGGGGTACTTCCGGGGCCTCCACGATGGCGCGGGAGGCCAGCAAAGGCGTGGCGACCACCTCGTCGCCGACGATGAGCCCATCGCGCATGTGGATGATGCGCCGCGTGTGCAGGGAGATATCGGGCTCATGAGTGACGAAGATGACGGTAATGCCCTGCTGCTGATTCAGCTCCTGGAAGATGGCCATTATCTCCTCGCTGGAGCGGGTGTCGAGGTTGCCGGTCGGCTCGTCGGCCAGGATGATGGAGGGGCCGGTGACCAGGGCGCGGGCGATGGCCACGCGTTGCTGCTGACCGCCGGAAAGCTCGGTCGGCTTGTGCTCCAGGCGGTCGGCGAGGCCGACGAGCGCCAAGGCCTCCTCCGCGCGCTGGCGACGGTGATTGGTGCCGCCATAGAGGAGGGGGAGCTCCACCTGCTCGAGGGCGGACATGCGGGGAAGAAGGTTGAAGCTTTGGAAGACGAAGCCTATCTTGTGGTTGCGCACGATGGCCAATTCGTCGTCCGAGAGACCGCTGACCTCCTCGCCGTCGAGGAGATAGGAGCCGGAGGTGGGCTGATCGAGGCAGCCCAGGATATTCATGAGGGTAGACTTGCCCGAGCCGGAAGGGCCCATGATGGCGACCATCTCCCCCTCGTCGATGCTGAGAGACACCCCGCGCAGGGCGTGCACCTCGAATTCGCCCATCGTGTAAATCTTGGTAAGGTCCTTCACTTCGATCATCTCATCACCCCTAGCGTCCGAAGCCGCCGGACATGGGAGCCTCCTCGCGGATTATGACGCCGCCGCCGGGGCCGACCTGCACGGGCCCGCGAGAAGAGGACGAGGTACTGGTGGTCGTCGTCGGCACCATCACCTGGTCGCCCTCTTGCAGGCCGTCGGTGATCTCGGTCATCGTGTCGTTGGCAGCGCCGACGGTGACGGTGCGCGTCTCCTCCTTGCCGTCGACGAGGACGTCGACGACGCGGTTGCGCCCCTGGGCCCGCACGGCCCGGTTGGGGACGCGGAGGACGTCGTTCTTCTGTAGGTAGACGATGCTGGCGGTAGCGGTCATCCCCGGCTTGACCTGGGAGATGTCGGCCATCGCCTGCTGGGCTGTCCGGGCGCCGGTGGCGCCCGTCGCGCCCTGGCCTGCCTGGCGGCCTTGGCCAGTCTGTCCGCTATCTGCCGCCTGACCCTGGGACCCTTGCCCTTCGGAAGACTGGGCGCTGGGCGTTGCCTGGCCTTGGGACCCTTGCGACGGCCGGTTGCCAGTCGTCGCCTGGCCCTGCCCCTGCTGGCCGGCTGCTGCCGGGCCCTGGCCGGACCCGCCCTGGCTGAGCTGGGGCGCGCTCTGGATCTCGATCCTCGCCGCGTAGGTGGCCACGCCGGATTGGACGGTGGCCTGGGGGTTGATGGAGAGGAC
>JAJZQK010000373.1 GCA_021847625.1 Chloroflexota bacterium | reverse complement strand
GATCCAACGTTATCTGTAGGGGCGAACGGCGTTCGCCCTCCGGCCACGCACTGGCTGGATTCCCGCTTCCGCGGGAATGACGGAACCGGCCGGCCGTGCAGCAAGCATAACGCCGGACTATTTAGCCCAAGCCAAGCAGGCGCTGAATTGGGGACGACCCCCGGCGGGCCACAGACGCACCTGGGCAGCACTTCCAGACGCGCTTCCGACATGCCAAGGGGCTAGTAGTAGTTCTGGTGATTAGGTGCTGCCCTACTTCCGCTTGCGCCCGGCGACCTCGCGCACGGCGTCGATGATGGCCTCCGAAGTCAGCCCGTAGCGCTCCTGCAGGGCCGGGTAGGGGCCGGTGTCGCCGTAGCAGTCGCGGATGCCCACCCGGCGCAGCGGCACCGGGCAGCCCTCCCCCAGCACCTCGGCCACGGCCCCGCCCAGGCCGCCCAGCACGTTGTTCTCCTCGGCCGTCACCACCCCGCCCGTGGCCCGGGCCGCGGCCAGCACTGCCGTCTCGTCCAGCGGCTTGAGCGTGGGCATCTCCAGCACCCGCACCCTTATGCCCTCGCCCTGCAGCACCTCGGCCGCCGCCAGGGCCTTGGCCACCATTATGCCGTTGGCGATGATGGTCGTATCATCCCCCAGGCGCAGCACCTTCTCGGCCTTGCCGACGGTGAACGTGTAGCCCTCCCGGTGCACGGCCGGGCAGGCGCCCCCCACGCGCAGGTAGAGCGACCCCGGCCAGTCGACGGCCGCCCGCACGGCCGCCCGCATGGCCACGGCGTCGCTGGGGACGAGCACGGTCAGGTTCGGGATGCCCCGCACCACCGACAGGTCCTCGGTGGCCTGGTGGGTGGGACCCAGCACTCCACCCGATAAGCCGCCCAGGCCGGCGGCGAACTTGACGCCCAGCCCCGGCAGGCAGATCTGGGTGCGCAGCTGCTCGAGCGTGCGCATAGAGAGAAACACCCCGTAGGTGGCCACGAAGGGGAGCTTGCCGGTGGTGGCCAGCCCCGCCGCCACGGTGACGAGGGCCTGCTCCATCAAGCGCGGCCAAGGCATCCTCCTAGGTCGGCGGGGCCCTCGCCGTGTCGGCGATAGACACTACTTCAGGCCCCGCGGCGAGTTACGTTCGCGAAGGCTCCCCTATCTTCCTAGCTGGTCCGCAGCTCTGCCATAAAGTCGCGCAGCTGAGCGTACAATTCCGAGGCCACCCCCGGCTTATCGGTCGCCAGGTTTTCCAGCTGGTAGGGGTCCGCCCGGCGGTCGTACAGCTCGTCGTTCTGGGGCACCTCGGCCACGCTGCCCGGCACGCAGGTCCACATATCCTCGCCGTCCAGCGAGGCGTTCTGCAGCATGCGCTCCGCGGAGTCGGATACCGACTTCATGTAACTGCGCTCCATGTCGACGCCGACCGACCGCATCGCCTTCGTGGTCTCGCCGCCGTGGAGCGACCGCACGGAAACACCGGAGGTCTTGTCGGCGGGGTTGCGCCAGTGCACGTACGACCAATCCTCGGCGTAGATGGCCGACGAGAACTTGTTGTAGCCGGCGATGGCGAAGTCCCTCACCTTCTCCGCCTCGCCCCTCGCCAGCGGCAGCAGGCTCTTGCCGGTCATCTCCGGGTGCACCCCGATGCCCAGCCAGTCGGTGACGGTGGGGGCCACGTCACAGGACTGGGTAAAGCCCGCCACCCGCTTGCCCGCCGGCAGGCCGGGCCCGCGCATGATCACCGGTGCGTGCGCCAGCTCCTCGTAGGGCCAGGGGCGGCACTTGCGCATCAGCCCGTGCCCGTGCTCGCCGTGGCCCAAGGGCTCCCCGTGGTCGGAGATCAGGAGGACCAGCGTGTCCTCCTCCAGTCCCAGCGCCCGCACGTTGTCGAGCAGGTAGCCGAGCCACTTGTCGCACATCGTGACCTCCTCGGCGTGGAGGGCGCGGATGTGCGCCAGCTCGGGCTCGGTGTAGATGCCCTCCACCGGCGTCGTGAGCGGCAGGAACATGTCCCTACCCTTGTAGTCGGGGTCGTAGGGGCACCTGAGGTCGGGGTCGTAGACCGAGGGCGCATCCCAGGGCTCGTGGGGATCAAAACTGTCTATCCAAAGAAAGAATTGCTTATTGCGGTCCACGTTCTTGAGGTACCTGACCGCCTCCTTCATCACCCGGGCCACGTTCTGGTCCTCGTCGGTCTTCCAGTACTGGCGCGCCCGCAGCAGGTCGGTGATCTCCTGCAGCAACGGCTCGATGGCCCGCTGGCCCATGGCCTTGTCGGCCAACTCCAGGACGTGCTCCTCGACGTAGTCCATGGGGTTGAGGTGATAGAGAGCGTCCTGATGGTAGAACTCGGTGTCCAGCTCGCTGCCGTGCACGAACTTGACGTTGTCGAAGCCCCGGCTGTAGCCGAACTTGGGTATGCGCATCGGCGGGGTATCGTAGACCAGCGCCGTATCGATGGGCCGGCCCCAGCAGAGGTCGGCGATGGTCGTCTCGCCCAGCTCGAGCGGCGACCAGCCGTGGGACTGCAGCGAGTAGCGCCCCGTGAACATCGAGCGCCGGCAGGGGACGGTGGGCAAGTTCTCGATGTAGTTGTTCTCGAAGAGGACGCCTTCCCTGGCCAGACGGTCGATGTTGGGGGTCTTGATCCACTTGTTGCCGTAGGCGCCGACGTAGTTGGCCCCCAGGCTGTCGAACATGACAACGATGACGTTCTGTTTCACCTATCCACTCCATTCTAACGAAGGTCTAACTCGGCAACGTCGGCGCTCTGTGTCGGCTCTGCCTGCGAATGCGCCATTTCCCGGCCACCGCTGGAGGCCCGGATCGTGAGCCGGGTGGGGACTACAATCGGTTGCCGCGCCTGGCCGCCGGACTCGATCATCCGCAGAAGCGACCTGGCGCTCTCGACGCCGACGTCGTAGAGGCGAGCGCCGACGGCGGTGAGCGGCGGCACCAGCCTGGCGGACCAAGGGCCGAGGTCAACCCCTGCCAGCGCCACGTCGTCGGGAATGCGAAGCCCCAGCTCGTGCAGCGCCGAGTAGACGCCCGGCGCCAGCTCGATGTGGCTGAGGAAGAGGGCCTCCGGGAGCACGGGCCCCGTCATCAACGCTATCGTCGCCGTGTAGCCGTCGCGCTCGCCGTAGTCCGCCGTCTCGTGCACCAGGGACGGATCGAGCGGCAGCTTCGCCTCTCTTAGCGCCTGCAGATAGCCCTGCCACCGCTCGACGAACACAGAAAGCGCGCGGGGGCCCAGCACCGCCCCGATGCGGCGATAGCCAAGGGCCGCCAGGTGGCCGGTCGCTTCGTAGGCGCCCCTCTCGAAGTCGACGGTAACGCAACTCATCTCCCGGCCAGGGATGCGACGCAGCACGACGACGTAGGGGAACCGCTTCTCTTCCAGGCATTCCAGGGCGCGCTCGTCGACATCGTGGGCGGTGCGCAGGATCACGCCGTCGAAGTCTTTCTGGGCCGCGACGGCGTGCAGGGCCGCGTGCAGGGGCGTTGACGGCGCGAGGTCGGTGAAGCTAACGATCGCTTGGTGTTCCCACGCCACCTGGCTCACCCCGCCCATCAGCTCGCCGACGAACCATCCGCCCCGCTCCCGCCAGACCGCCTGCTGGTAACCCGCCGTCATCACCAGCAGGCGGGCCGACCGGCACCGGCGAGCGACGAAGGTGCCCAGGCCAACGTGGCGGCAGATCAGGCCGTCCCGTTCCAGCTCCAGCAGCGCGCGCCGCACCGGGCTGCTGCTGACTTGGTAGGTATTGCAGAGCTCGCGCTCGGAGGGCAACCGTTCCCCCTCCTTGTAGGCTCCCGTCTTGATGGCGTTCTCCAGCTCGAGGCGCACCCGCACATGCAGCGGCAATGAGGTGCCGAAGGGACCGAGCCTGCTTTCCGGTATCAAAACGCTGCCCCACTCCTCCAGATAACGTGTACCTAGTACACTAGGTGTGTGTATCATACACCGCCGCCGCCAGGTCGTCAAGTGGTCGTGCGATCAATTGGGCGGCTGGGCATGTTCGCGCTTGAGAAGGCCGGGGCGGCACCCATCTTGGCCGCCGACCACCTCGACAGCCGGCTGGAAACAGCCAGGGCGATAGCAGACTAGGCTACTGTGCCACCAGTTGCCTGGAGTTCAGCCATTGCCGGCCCCTCGCTCGCATGGTGCCGATCGGTGCTCCGCACGACAGGTGCAAGCCAGTGGCACCTGCCCTTCCCCTTCTTCCGGGCCAACGAATCGCCTGTCAAGCACTAACCCGGTATATTTCCGGTTCAGAATGGGTTAATCTGCTTATTCTCTCAGGAATCTATTGACATCCCCCTGCGCGTTTGGTACCATGGTAAACGTGAGGTTGCTCTGTCGGCCGAGTGGCAATGGGAAGCAGCCCAAGCGAAGGTGCGGCCTCCAGGAGTGAGCGCAACCGAGATAACTGAATAAGCGTGGTTTTCACTGAGATGGAAGCTATGATCCGGGGCGTGCTGAGGAAGTGGGACGATAGTAGGGGGCCGTAGGCGGTCGCTTGGGCCTCGGGGAGCTAGTAGCGAAACCGACCATCATGATTGATGGTCGGTTTTTGTTCGTTTCCTTTGCCAGTAGCAGGGAGCCAGACGTGCCA
>JAJZQK010000372.1 GCA_021847625.1 Chloroflexota bacterium | reverse complement strand
TCAGGCGGGTTCGCCCGGGCGGACAGAGCCGTCCGCCCCTACGTATGACAGGGGAGCAGCCATTTTCAGAGGAATGACGCCATGGCCCGCTCGTCGGCTATCTATCACAGCAAACGGCCGTTCCACCCCAGGACGACCCTCACCCTTACCCTCTCCCTGGATGGGCGAGGGGACCCGTGTACAGCGCCCTTCTCGGATACGACAAACCTTGCCGCGGCACCAGAGGGGGACCGCCGGTAGCCCCTACTGCCCTGCGCGAACTTGCTCCAAATATCATGGTGAGACGGCATTACGTCTCCACCCGCCCTCTGACATGGACCACCTGCTCGAGCGAAGCGAGCAGGGATTGGCGGCCGATCAGGAAGCGGCTCTTGTCTGCCGTCGGCGACTCGGCGCGGGCGGCGATGAACTCTCTCATCCGCTGGATAGCCGCGCGCTGGCAGACGGCCTCGATATCCGCCCCGCTGAGGCCCTCGGAATGGTCGGCCAGCTCCTGTAATCTTACGTCCGGCGCCAGCGGCATGCGCCGGGTGTGCACCCGGAAGATCTCGCGGCGGGCCTCGACGTCGGGCAGCGGCGTGTCGATGACGAAGTCGAAGCGGCCGGGCCGCAGCAAGGCGGGGTCGACCAGGTCGATGCGGTTGGTCGCTCCCAGGAGCACCACTTCGTCGAGAACGCTGAGGTTGTCCAGCTCGCTCAGGAACTGCCCCACCAGGCGTTCCGACGCCCCGGTGTCGCTGTTCCGCCGCACCGGCGCCAGGCTGTCCAGACCGTCGAAGAAGAGGAGGCAGGGCGAGGCCTGCTTGGCCTTCTTGAAGACCTGCCGCAGTGTCTTCTCCGACTCGCCAACCCACTTGGAGAGCAGCATGGCGCCGTCGACGGTGATGAAGTTGAGGCCCGTCTCCGTGGCCAGGGCCTTGGCCAGCAGCGTCTTGCCGGTGCCCGAAGGCCCGCTGAGCAACAGGCCGCGCACGCGCCGGATGCCGGCCTGGGCGAAGAGGTCGCCGTGGCGGGTCGGCCACTCGACGCAGGCCAGCAGGAAGTCGCGAATCTGGTCCAGCCCACCCACGTCTTCCCAGCGAACGTTCGGCTTCTCGACGAAGAACTCGCGGGTCGCCGTGGGCTCAATGCTCTTGAGGGCCCCGAGGAAGTGCTTCATGCTGACGAAGGCCTGCGCCGACAGCGTCGCCGCGTCTTGGGCATCGAAGTCTGCCCGGGCGAGCAGGTCCCTGAGCGCCAGCATGCCGGCCTCCTTGCAGAGGACCTCGATGTCGGCCCCCACGTAGCCGTGCGTGATCTCGGCCAGTCTCTCCAGGCTCACGTCCTCTGCCAGGGGCATGCCGCGGGCGTGGATCTGTAGGATCCTGAGGCGGCCCGGCCGGCTGGGGACGTTGATGGTGATCTCCCGGTCGAACCTCCCCGGCCGGCGCAGGGCGGGATCTAGCAGCTCCGGCAGGTTGGTGGCGCCGATGACGACCACCTGCCCCCGGGCTACCAGCCCGTCCATGCACGCCAGTAGCTGGGCGACCACTCGCTTCTCGACGTCGCCGACCACGTCGGCCCGCTTGGGCGCGATGGCGTCGAGCTCGTCCAGGAAGATGATGCTCGGGGCCCGCCGCTGGGCCTCGTCGAAGACCTCGCGCAGCTTGGCCTCGCTCTCGCCGTAGAACTTGTGGATGATCTCCGGCCCGCTCAGGTGGATGAAGTGGGCGTCGACCTCGCTGGCGACGGCGCGGGCGATGAGGGTCTTGCCCGTGCCGGGCGGGCCGTGGAGGAGGACGCCCTTGGGGGGCTCGATGCGCAGGCGGGCGAAGAGGTCGGGATACTTCATCGGCAGCTCGATCATCTCGCGGATCCGCTGCAGCTCCCCTTCCAGCCCGCCGATGTCCTCGTACTTGACCTTGAACGGCCGTTCGCGGCTGACCTCGGGCGCCTTCAGGCGCAGGTCCGTGTAGGGCCCGACGACAACGGCCCCCTCCGGCTCCGTGGCCGCCACCTTGAAGAAGTGCCCTCGCCGGCCGTAGAGCACGCTCTTGACCTGGTCGCCTGCTATCACGGCCAGGCCGTCTAGGAGGGCTCGCAGACGGGATAAATCCTGGGGGCCGTAGGATACGGGTTCGGCCGGGGCGAGGAGCACCGTTTGGGCGACCCTCGCCGCCGACCGCCTGACCGTGACCTTGTCGTCCAGGCTCGCTTGTGCGTTCTCCCTGAGCGTGCCATCAAGGTGGATCAGCCGGCGGCCGCAGGAGAAGGGCGGGGCCGGTTCGGCGCGGGCCACCGTACTACGCTTGCCGGTCACGACCACCACGTCGCCCGGCAGCACGCCGATGCGACTGAGGTCCGCCGGGTCGATCCGTACCACGCCGCTGTCGACGTCTTCGAGCAGCGCCTCCGTTACTCGCAAGGATGCTTCCGGAAGGCTCTCCACTGTCTGATCGGCGGTCAGCGCGTCAATCTGGTCCGAGCTATTGGGAGAAGGTCCGTCTGGCACTTTTCAACTGCCCCCTGACTGACGGATATGGCGCATGAAGGTGGTAGCAGGCCCAGATCCGGCTCGACCAGAGGGTGGGCGCGGGGGGACAAGCCCCCGCGCCACAGCCTGCTACCACAGGTATGAGGCGCCTCCGCTGCTATTGATGCTGTTGGCGGGCGCGCTGCGGTGTAGGCCGCGGTATTGCCTGGATCGTCGGCGCCCGGCTGCCGAGGTCGAGGCCTTGGTCGAACAGGTTGGCCTGGAGCTGCGGCACGTCCACTTCACGAGGCGTTACCCCGGCGGCGGCGGCGAAGGCACCGGCGGTGCCGGCCATCTGTCCCGTGTTCAGGCAGACGAACATGCCGCGCGTCCACATGTCGGCCTCCTGCGTCTGCGACAGCGTGCGGCCGGCGACGAGGATGCCTTCGACACCGTTGGGCACGAAGACGCGATAGGGTATCTCGTACCAGTTTAGCGGCGTGACGGCAGTGCGATAGGTCGGATTATCCGGCGAACCCTCGCCGCCGTCCGGGCTGTGCCAGTCGGCGCCGGCGGCGTGGAACCGCCAAATCTTCCCGACAGTGTCTTCGTAGGTCTTGTGGGCGACGATGTCTTCCTCCGTCAGCACGTGGCCGCCGCGGATGCGGCGGGTTTCGCGCACGCCGATGTTGCTGGAAGCGTCGATTGCGTACGCGTTCTGGCAGCCGGGAATGTAGTTCTGGATGAACGGTATCAACTGTCGCATCTGCCGGCGGGACTCTAGTTCCGCTTTCGTCAGGTCCCAGGCATTCGTCCCGTCGACACCATAGACGCGGGTGGTGTTGACGAAGACCGTACCCTGGGCGACGTTGACGCCCTCGAACCGCATGTAGGTGATCTCCTTGGCCAACTCGCCCCTGGCGCCCGCCTCGCCAACGTGCTTGAAGAATCCCGACAGACGAACGATGCCGCCCTCCAGGTCCAGGATTTGGAAGCTAGGGTCGGTAGTAAATTCGTCGGGATGAGTGCGCGCGTACTCGACAAGGGTCGGCAAATCGACTCCACCCATGCGGAAGAGGACGGTCATCGGCCGCATCTTGCCGTCGCGTTCACGGCCCTTGACATGCTCGGCTCCAGCTCTGACCGCCACGTCGGCGTCGCCGGTGCAATCGACTATCACCTTGGCCAGCAGCGCCTGGCGGCCCGACTTGTTCTCGACGATGACGCCCTTGGCCTTGCCGTCCTCGACAATGGCGCCCGTGACCCAGGTGTACAGGAGAAGATCGACTCCGGCCTTCTCCATCTCATCGAACGCCAGGTCCTTCCACTTCTCAGGATCAAATGGGATGGTCGCGCCGGGCCAGGCGCCGCCCGCTTCGATCAGATGGCTGACGAAGTCATGGGCGAACCCGCTCATGTTCTCGATGGGGCAGTTGAGGGTCGTCATCATCGTCGCCGTCGCCACGCCGCCGAGGAAGCCGTTGCGCTCGATTAGGAGCGTCTTGGCGCCCTGGCGGGCGGCGCCCACGGCCGCCCCCATACCAGAGGGCCCGCCGCCCGCGACCAACACGTCGAACTCCCCGGCCACCGGAATCTCGCGGGGCTCTGCCCAGACGCGTCCATGATCGATTCTATACTTCGGTTGCACGAGAGACCACCTCCTAATTCCTTACTACGGCAAGCCTTCCGGTTCAGCGACCGGAACAGGCTTGGGCACTATTCTTCCGGTCGCAGATACGCCAGCTCGACCGGGCGTACCTGCAGATTGGGTTCGCTTGGCCCTTTGGTTACGAACGTGTTTACTAACCACTCGCGGTCGTCGCGTCCGGGATGGTCCGCGCGGTAATGACTA
Organism: Chloroflexota bacterium; assembly: GCA_021847625.1. The sequence goes on along the minus strand of JAJZQK010000372.1, from coordinate 308 downwards.
CCGCGCGTCTCTTCACGGAGTTGGGCGGCATGCAACACCATCTCGGCCACAACGAAGAGGTTCCGCGTGCTCAGCCCCTCCAGCAGGTCCTGCTGGTCGTCGGCCTGCCGCTCGCTCCAGATTTCGCCCAGCTCACGCAAGGTAGCGAGGCCGGCGGTGAGCCCTTTCTCTGTGCGGAGTGGTCCTGCGGCCGCGAGCATCGTGGCGCGCAGCCTTTCCCGCAGGACGAAGGCGCCGGACCACGTGCGGTAATCGACCGTGGGCATGGCGAGCGCGGTGGGGGCACGGTCGCCCCGCAGCTTCCGATC
>JAJZQK010000371.1 GCA_021847625.1 Chloroflexota bacterium | reverse complement strand
TGTGGGCGTTGTCCGACATCGGCAGGTGTGCCTTCTAACCACGCCTGTGGGTGTCCCCGTGTGTTCTCCCCTTCATCCCTGGACCGCAGCGGCGCTGCCGATTCTCCCTGGCGATAGGCAGGCCGACCGGCCGGTCGGCCTGCTTGTAGGGGCGCGGTTTCCGCGCCCTCGGGCCCGCGGAATGTTGGGTATCGACCGGCCTGTGAGGATGGCAACCTGTCCGCGCCCGGTCCCCGCGGGACGTTGCCTACTCGGCCGGTGCACGATCGGGCTTGCCACCGCTAGGCTCAAACCACCGCGGACCATGGCCCGGGTTCTCGTGGTCCAACGCCCAGCGCAGCGGATTGGTTGCGACGTACTCGCGGATACGGTTTAGCTCCTCGCCGTTACGGACGACGTGTTCGTAGTAATTGCGCTGCCAAACCGGCAGACCGGGCGTTCCCCGGACGTTGTTGATGCCCTTTGTGGACTGGTACTTCAGGTAGGCAACAATTCGCCCCAGCGATAACCCAGTCTGTGCCGCTGGCCCGATCACCACAACACCGTGGATGTGGTTAGGCATCAACACGAACGTATCCAGGGCCAAACCGGCAAAATGGTGCGCCAATCCCTCCCAAGTCGCCTGCACAACTCTTCCAGCTTCATCCGCGATCATCCGTTCGCCGGCTATGTGCCCGAAGATTGCCTCCCCACCCCAGGCAACGACTGCGATGAAGTAGACTCCCGGCTCGCCGTAATCGTGCTGGGGCAGACGTATCGACCGGCGGTGCCCACGGGTGACTGGGTTCATTTCTGCCCAGAGTGCGAGGGTGTGCTCTCCCACGAATACACCGCTCCAATCGTCGTATCGTCAGGCCGCATACAGCGTCTCGGTCGTGCCCAGAATCTCTCGGCGACGAAATGGATTGCGCAAGCTACGCTTCTCCACGAGGTCCACTCGGCGGCCAAACAGAAGGATCAGCTCGTCACGCATCCGCGTGAACTCGAACAAGCTCACGTGCGCCTCGTCTGCGAACTCGACGAGAATATCTGTGTCGCTGGCGGGCCCGAAGTCGTCGCGCAGGGCCGAGCCGAAGAGGGCCAGCGTGCGCACATGGTGCTGCTCGCAGAAGCGCCGGATCGCGTCGTGGTCGACGGCTATCCTTGCCGGCAAAGGTCACACCTTCCTCTCTACTACGGCCCGGCCTACGCCGCGAAGCGAATGATCTCCACCTCGGCACCGCGCGCTACCGCCTCCTCGGCCCGCTCCAGTAAGCGACGGGTCACTTCCTCCGATAGATAGTACCCCCCGCAGTTGTCACAGACCTCGGCCGGCACCCCTTTGAGCACGACGATGGTGTCGCCCCGCTGGAGCGTGACCGTCACCTCGCCGGGCAAGGTTTCACCCTGCTTGCAGATCACGCACTGCATGGTACCAACACCAGCCGCTCAAACTCCAAAGCCCAGCCCTCGCACGTTGTCATCCCCTAATTCACAGGACTCACGCGGTAGACGGATTTTCACCGCGGAGACCGCGGAGAACGTGGAAGGAACCGGGCATTCCCCCTGTTCTCTGTGTCCTCTGCGGTTAGTCCGACTCCCACCGCGTAAGTCCTGTAATTCATATGCCGACCAAGCGCTCCTGTCAAGCGCTGCTCTTGTCTCCGCTAATCCGATCACCGGCCCCATTGCCGTCAGGCCGAGCGGAAGAGTTTGCTGATGACGAATTCGCGGTGGCCAAGGGTTTCGGCGCAGGTGAGGCGGCCGGAGGCGGTGGCCAGGGTGGCGTCGAGGATGCGCCGGCCCGCCTCGGCCAGGTCGTACTCGCGGCGCAGGAGGCCGCTGATGTCGACGTCGACGTGCTCGACCATGGCCTGGACGGTCTTCGGGTTGGCGCATATCTTGAGGACCGGGCTGACGGCGTTGCCGATGACGTTGCCCTGGCCGGTGGCGAAGAGGTGCAGCGTGACCCCGGCCGCCGACCACAAGGTGAGGGCCTCGGCGCCCGCCGTGGAGCCCTCCATGAACCAGAGGCCGCCACGTCGCGACGGTGGCTCGGCCTCGCCCAGGAGACCTTCGATCGGTGCCTTGCCGATCTTCTGCACGGCGCCCAGCGCCTTCTCTTCGATGGTGGTGAGGCCGCCGGCGACGTTGCCCTGCGTCGGCTGCGAGCCGAGTAAGGAGACGCCGTGGCGCTCGAGGAGACGGACGTAGTCTTCGTGACCCCGCAAGAAGCGCTGGGCCATCTCCGGGGTGCGAAAGCGCTCGGCCATCACCTGCTCGGCGCCGGTCAGCTCGGTTTGCTCCCCGAAGACGGCCGCCGCCCCCGCGGCCAGCAGCTCGGCGGCGGCAGCGCCCAATGCCGGGTTGGAGGCGAGCCCCGAGGTGGTGTCCGATTCGCCGCACTTGAGGCTGACGAACAGGTCGGCGGCTTCGGCGGGTTGGCGCCACAACGCCGACGCCCATTGCACGAGCTCGCGGGCCCGCCGGGCGGCCCGGGCGATGGTGGCGATGTCGTCGTGGCCTTCGATCGTGTAGCCCTCCACCGGCTTGCCCGTGCTGGCGATGCCCTCGACGATGCGGTTGGTCCAGACCGGCTCGATGCCGACGACGAGGCAAGCGGCGACGTTGGGATTGCAGCCGGTGCCGATGAGGGCGCGGAAGTGCAGGTCGAGGTCAGCACCGAATTGGAGGCGGCCATAGGGGTGCGGCAATGCGATGGCGCCCGGCACCAGCGCCGCCACGCCCTCGGCGACAGCCGTGGAGAGGTCGTCAAGGGTGAGGATGACGACGTGATTGCGCGTGCCGACCTCGCCGTTGGGGCGGCGATAGCCCTGAAAAGTGATCTCTGGCATTGTCTACGTACTCCCCTCTCTGCCCTACCGCCAATGGCGGGGCCACGGTATTCCTCGCCGCAACGGGCGCGACTGCAACGGACGTGGCGAGGCAGCCTTGGCTAACTATTCTACAGGCAAAGCGGGGTTCTGTCAGCCTTGGCCGAATGGGGGAGTAGCCGGCCCCATGGCGGGCGGGGCATTCCGGGCACGGAGACCACCTCGCTGCGGCCGTTTAGGCAGCCGGTGGGCTCTGGCGTTGGAGATAGCGGAGGATGCCGCGGACGAAGAGCTGCTCCTCGTGGGTGAGCTCGGGCATCTTCTTCTCCGCCTCGGCCGGCGAAAGCGTGCCCCAGCGGATCACCGGCGGGGCGCCGGGCCGTTCCTCTCGCTGGAGGAACCCTTTCCGCACTAGGCTGTCGACGATGCGGTTCGATTCCTCTTCGCCGAGCATCGGTGGGCGGTTGTGCCGTTCCCAGGATTGCCAGACCGCGCGCATCAACTCGCGCGGCGGTGTGCCGGTCCTGGCCGCTTCCGCCTGGACGCGCATCACGAGCAGTCTCTGGACTTCGTCCATCGTCATCCCCGAGTCCTGCTCGGCGCGGCGCACCATCGCTTCCACGATCTGATCTGCCAGGCTGTCCAACTCCATAGATAGAACCGTCCTTCCCGAGTGCCGTCGAGCCGAGCCTCGGCCGCCGAAGCTCGAGCGAGTGTCTTTGTCTACGTCATTAGACTTTGAGCGCAAGGTTTGTGCCGTGCGCGAGGCGGCGGGTAGTCTTCATGGTCTGAACAGTTCGGCCGTATCCTTGCTGCACGGCCGGCCGGTGAGGTATTTCAGCGGCCGCCTTGGCGTCATTCCCGCGGAAGCGGGAATCCATCCGGTGCGCGGCTATACCGGGGACTGGATCGCCGCTTGCGCGGGGATGATAGGAATGCGAGCGGAGCCTGCCTTGCCTCGCGCGGTAGCGAGCATCCAGGCGCGGTCGGCCGGCCCTAGTGGGCAGGGTTGAGCTGGTACTGCACCATCACCTGCTTGGCGGTGATCAGGGAGTAGGAGTTGTCCAGTTTGAGGGTCCAGGTGCCGCCGACGGGGCTAGTCACCTCCAGCGACTGCTTTTGGCGCACGCGAACGGGCCCGGCGGCGACCTCGCCCGCGGGGTCCAGCACGGTAAGGTCGATGTCGTTCTTCACGTTTATCGATAGGGCGATGTTGTTCCCGGGCCCGGCTTCGATCTTGTAGAGGACGTAGCGACGGGCCGGCACCTCCACGGTGGCCACTTGCGGCGGGCTCGGCTTGGGCGTGGGCGTCGCCGTCGGCGAGGGCGTCGACGTGGCCGTGGGCTTGGGGGTGGGAGTGGCCGTGGGCCTAGGGGTTGGCGTGGCCGTGGACGTGGACGTCCTGGTCGGCGTGTTCTGCGCCACCGTCCGCGTCGTCGACGATATGGTGGCGGTCGGGAACGCGGCGGCATCGGCCGGCCGTCCGCGGGGGGCAAGGATCACGAAGCCGGACATAACCATGGCGGCCACTGCCAGCCCGAGCACCACGCCGAGAAGGAAGCTTGTCTTATCGATCTGCATTAGGGCCCACTCTTGCCGCCGGGCGAAGCCACGGCCGCTGTCTCCAATCGCTTAACATCCTGCTCAGGCCTTCGCCTTTGATTCTAACAGAGTGGGGGTGCCACCCGCAAGAAGACGGGAGTAGCCCTACGGGCGAGGGAGGGGTAGGTAGAAGGTACTGTCGGCAATGGCGGGCCGAGCATGTATGCCCCGTTCGCTCGTTTCCTTCTTCGCAAGGGGACGCAGGCGTGT
>JAJZQK010000370.1 GCA_021847625.1 Chloroflexota bacterium | reverse complement strand
AGATGGTCCTTCTGGCACACGAGCAGGCCGAACCCCTTCCCCAACAGACTAGCGAGCGTATAAGTAGTCTGCAAGCGCAGGTGGATACCGGATTCACAGCCTGGCTCTTGAGGCGATACGCCGGTCTCGTCAACTTGCCGCCAGTTCCCCCGGTCATGTTGCACCACCTGCCGCGGTTTCTTTGCCGCGAGGTAGGGAATGACCGCAACGCCAAGATCGCACTGCTCGTGGTGGACGGCCTTGCCATGGACCAGTGGCTGGTAGTCCGGGACGCACTTGCCCTGCGCCAGCCCGGTATGCGCTTCCGTGAGCAGGCGGTCTTTGCCTGGATTCCGTCGCTTACCTCTGTCTCACGCCAGGCCACCTTTGCCGGCAAGGCTCCGATCTTCTTCCCGAACAGCATTCAGACCACTGACAAGGAGCCTGTGCTGTGGACCCAGTTCTGGTCCGATCAAGGCTTCACGCCCAACGAGATCGTTTACGCCAAAGGACTGAGCGACGGCAACCTGAAGACACTGTCTGAAGCGCTTTCACATCCCAAAGCGAGAGTGGCCGGGCTGGTCATCGACACGGTCGACAAGATAATGCACGGGATGGAGATGGGCACTGCTGGAATGCACAACCAGGTGCGCCAGTGGGCTCTGCAGCCGTACCTGAGCATGCTCCTCGCTCTGCTTCTCGATCGGGGATTCCGCGTCTACCTCACCTCTGACCACGGCAATATTGAAGCGGAAGGCTGCGGCCGTCCTGCCGAAGGCGCCGTGGCGGACTTGCGCGGTGAACGGGTGCGTGTTTATCCCGATACAGCCCTTCGCGGCAAGGTGAAGGAGCGATTCTCGGCCGCACTGGAATGGGACCCTGTTGGTCTCCCAGACGATTACCTCGCACTCTTCGCCCCTTCTCGGCAGGCGTTTGTCCAAGAGAAGCAGCACGTAGTCAGTCACGGTGGCATTTCGGTGGAGGAACTCATCGTCCCTCTGGTCCAGATCGAGAGGAGGGGCGAATGAGCAGACGGACGGAACAGATCGGTTTTAGTCAGCGGGTACGCCTGGAATGGCTTGAGCAGACAGCCAACCTCGTCCTGGCGGGGAACGACAAGGCCGCCGTCAGCGAGGCCCTGCAGGAACTCCTGAAGGACAAGGTCTCCGTCGGCGGCCAGGCTGAGCGCGGCAATCGCGAGAAGATCATCACCATACTGATGAAAGTGTGGCTCACGGCGCCGGCCGAGCTTGAGTCGCTGAGGGTTGGCGGCTTCGAACTGCTCAAACAGATTCCGCAGCGCGACCACCTAGCCGTCCACTGGGGGATGGTCACGGCTGTCTACCCGTTCTGGTCGGGTGTAGCCACCCAGGTAGGCCGTCTCCTGAGGCTCCAAGGCTCGGCGGCCGCCGCCCACGTCCAGCGCCGTGTTCGTGAACAGTACGGCGAGCGGGAGACCGTCTCACGGGCTGCTCGTCGCGTGCTACGCTCATATCTGGATTGGGGAGTTCTTCAGGAGAGCGGTGAGATGGGTGTCTACATCGCGGGCCCCTCTTTGGCTGTCGATGATCCGCGCCTGATTGCCTGGCTCGTCGAAGCATCTCTCCACGCGCGGGCCAACTGCTCGGCCCCGCTGAAGGATCTGTTGGACAGTCCCAGCCTCTTCCCGCTCAGACCCAAGCCAATGCAAGCCGAGATCTTTCTGGCGGTCTCCTCCAAAATCGAAGTGCATCGTCACGGGTTGGACGACAACCTGGTGATGTTGACAGGGCAGACCAAGAGGGTATAAGCCCTGTGATGGTTCAAGGTCGAGCGATCTACCGGGTAAAGAGGTCGCGGCACGGCCCGAGCCGACAGCGACCCAGGGTAGTCTTGCCGGTCTCCCGTTGGGCCACTTCTGCATCTTGGAGCGTGTCGAACCAATCCCAGTAACCATTTCGGTCCCCGCGAATTGGCCCATATGGCTCGCCTACCTGAGCGCGCTCCAGTGCTCTGCGGACCAAGGCACATCCTCCGACCACGTGGATCCGCGCCTTGTTGTTAGGGTGGTTGACGTGTAATCCGTATTTAGGCACTGCTGCACCTCCTCACTCTTGGACTGGACGAAACTCTGGCTCGAGCCCTCGATTCGCCTGGGCAGGCTGCATACGCTAATGAAGACTGTCTGGTCTAGGCTCTCCCGGTTTGGGAAACGGCTTCCATGCTGCGTAGGTCCACAGCAGGATATCGAGAAGACGAACATTTGTGAGATTTACCGGAACGAGTGTGATGCCGTCGTTCTTGCAGTTGGGTTTTCTGGGCGGTGACGGAGCGATCGCACTGTGGACATAAAAATGCAGCGTGGTCAAGGCCTCCGTATTGGTATGCCCGAGCGCTCGCATCTCGTTCTGGACCTCAAGAAGGCGCGTGGCGCAGTAGCCCTCCTTGTCGGGCGGATAAGAGCCGGGATTCTTAGGGACACCAAGAGCCTGGCGGACGTATCTGTCGGAGATCGCGACGAACCTTGGCCGCAACAAGTGTAGAACCTTGCTCGCCGCCATGTCCGTAAGTCCCCTCCCATGCGCGATCTTTTTGACGAGCTTGTGGAGGGCATCTTTCCCCTCCTCACCGCATCATCTGAGGCGTCTATGAGGTCGAGACCCGCGGGGATTGCCAGAAGCCCCTCCGTAAGCTGTGTAGTGTGACTGTGTATCAGGTTGTCCCACGCATTGATCGGTGACCTGGCTAGCATAGCGGCATTACTCGCATAGACGTGGCGGCGGTTGATCATGTTCGCTGGCTGCTGACAGTAGCCTCCCCAGTAATCGTACACTTCGTAGGCGTCAAACTGGATAAACCGGAGGAGCCTTTCCTTGCAGTGCGTTATCTGCCGACCGTCTGAGAGAATGATGACAGAGTCGGGGGCAGCACCTCCTATCCACTCGTCATCTTTGATGATGCCTTTGAGCACCGCGAATCTGTAGACGGGCAACCGCCTGAAGTCGTCGAGTGTCTCACCGGAGCGGGCCAGGAACCTCATGGACTCTTCGCTCTTGTACGGTGGCAGGTCCCATGTCTGCTTCGTCCAGTCGGCATTGTCCGGGTCCCCGTCAACGCAAAGAGCCTCGTGCGACATCATTTCGCCTCGCCTCCAGTCGTCCCGCTGCCTGCCGTTTGCCCTAGATCGCGCTCGCTAGGTTTGGTATAAATGGCAGTTGTCTCGATCTACCCACGGCTGAGCAAGGTAGCACCATCGGAGGCCGTCTCAAGTGCCCCGCGGCGCCACGATCACCACAACTCGCAGCGGAGTGCCGTCCGAGGAAAGGTCATACTCGAGCGCCGCAGGGTTTGTGCACAAGTGGTCAGGATCGTAGATAAAACAGACTAACGTCTTGCAGTCGGGGTGAGTTCGGTAACGCTCCTTGTCGATTATCAGCTGATCCGCGATCTCTTTTTGGCCCAGATTCCGCCGGGTCATCTTTACTTCGATGACGACCTGCTCGCGCTTAAGCAGGAAGTCGGTCCGCGAGGCGTTGCCCGCACAGCTAGGGGTCCACTCCTCTACACGGACATCGGCAAAGTGTAGTTTGAGCAGGGCGTGCAGCGCGTCTTGGACGTCGTATTCGTCCCCAAAGGAGATCGTCGACCTGCTCGCATGGCGTTGCTCTATCTGAAGTGCGAACAGGTGGAAGCGCGAGCAGAGGGTCTGCACAAGTTCTACCGCGTCCCGTGCCTCCTTTCCCTGCTGCCAGTAGCGCTCGCTGCTAGACGTGATGAACCGCTGGATAGCGGCCTCGAGGGCGAACCGCAAGACCGCCGTCCTACCTACGTCAAGTAACGGCAACGGGGCGAGCATGGTGCGACGCAGTAGCGCTTCCTCCCACCTAGCCTCACGCCCAGCAAGCCTGAGCGCCGCCACTAGCTTGGGGCAAGCGGACTGAAGCCAGATGAGTAGGCCAAGCTCTTCGATCGCCAACTCCCCGTCCTCTGGGAGGCGTGCGCTAGGCAATGCCACGTCGAGGGTGTGTGCAGCGTAAGCTCCAAGGAGCAGAGCCCAGAGTTGGGCAGTGGCCAGATGGTCCGTCCCGTCCAGTACCACCCGTTCGAGCCACCGACGATCCTGCGGCATGATGACGTGGCAGGAGTGAGCACCCAGGCATATGCCAAGCAGTTCGGTGGGCCTGTAGAAGAACGACTCACGGTCGCGCGGGAACGCCTGCTTTGTTGCTAGGCGAGCGAGTCCACCGACCCAGTCTGCCTGGATATCCGGTTCTTTGCCACCAGGCCAGTCATGTACGTAGCCCACGGCCGCCAGGATTGGCCCCTCGCCGAGACGCCGCCGGCAAGCCTCGCTGAGCTCCATGTCGCCTGCGGCGAACGGCGGCTCGAGACCGACTGCGCGGAAGACGTGCAGGGCGAATCCGCCGTCGGGTGACGGCCACTGCCAGTTGGCAGTTAGGAAAGCCGTCAGATCCTCCAGTTGCTGCCCGTAGGATAGCGCCAGAGGGTTGGTCACAAGAACCACCGGCTGGCACGAAGCTTCACGCTGAGCATAGCCGGCGACCAGTCGCGGACGCTCCGCAGCCGCGCGAGTAGTCCAGCGATGAGCTCCGAGTAGTAAACGCTTACTGGCCGGCTGGCTGGGAGGGTTGATCGCCAGGACATCGCGGTG
>JAJZQK010000369.1 GCA_021847625.1 Chloroflexota bacterium | reverse complement strand
CTCAGGCGGGCCATCCGCGGCGGATGGCCCGCCTGCGCGGGCGCTATGCCGACTATCCTTCGGTCTTGGCCATGATGTCCGCGATGTCCTTGTTGGCCTTCTCCGCCTCCGCCTTGAGGGCGTCGCCCTTCGTGCCCTGCATGGCCTTGATGATGACCTCGCCCACCCGGTTGCGGATCTCCATTACGGAGACCACCTCGGGGCTGTAGCCCTTGTTGCTGATCTGCAGGGTCTTGAGCGTATTGTCCGCCCAGTCCGGGTTCTTTTCCCTGATCGCCTGGCCCTCGGGTGAGGTCCAGACCGAGGTGCGGGAGGAGGGGCAGCCGCGGCCATGCGTGTAGGTCTGGTATTTCTTCTGCAGCGACCAGATGATGAAGTACCAGGCCGCCTCCTTCTTCTGGGAATAGGCGCTGATGGACGTCCCGGCGGTCCAGATCCCCGGCAGATGCTTGACCGGGCCCTTGGGGAACATCGCCCAGCCAACCTTGCCGACCACCTGCGACTTCGTGGCGTCGTTGAGGGCGTTGCCGAAGGAGTTGGCGTCGGTGATCACCGCCGCCCGGTTGGACTGCATCAGGGCGACGGCCTCCGGCCAGTTGAGGGTGGTCATACCCGGAGGGCCATACTTCTGCGTGAGCTCGCCCCAGAACTCCATGGACTTCAGCGAGGCCTCGCTGGCGATATCCGGCTTGCGGTCGGCGGTCAGGTAGTCGCCGCCGAAGCCGTACAGATAGCTCGACCAGGGCACGGCGTTCTGGGTGATCGTACCGCGGCCCACCCAGGCGTACATGCCCGGCGGGCTGTGGACCTTGTCGAGGACCTGCGGCATGTCCAGGAGGTTCTCCGGCGGTTTGACCCCCTTCTGCTCGAAGATGTCCTTGCGATAGATGAACAGCTGGGCCTCCGAGACGACCGGCAGCGTCAGCTGCTTGCCGAGCATGTTGCAGGTCTTGAGCATGCCTTCGGCGAAGTCCTTCATGTCAAAGTCCGGGGGCACCATCTTGGGATCGGCCATGTACTCGTCGAGGGGGAAGATCCAGCCGGCCTTGTAGTACTTGATGCCCTCGACGTGGGGCGCGATGTAGATCAGGTCGATATCCTTGTTCTTGGCCGTCAGCTCGGTCTGGACCTTCTGGCGGTTCTGATCCTGGGCCAGCTGTTCCCAGTTCAGCTTGATGCCGGTCAGCTCCTCAAATTCCGGCACCTTGGGGTTCATCGGCTGCGACCAGTTGTCGTTCCACCCCACGTAGCGCAGCTCCGTGCCCTTGTACTTCTTCCAATCGAAGTCGGCGGTGGCCGGGCCGGAGGACACGGTGGGGGCCTTGGTGGCCGCAGCGGCTGCGGTTGGTTGGGCCGCGGGGGCTTGGGTCGGCTTGGGGGCCGCGGTGGGTTGGGCCGGAGCAGCCGTTGGCGCGGCTGTCGGCGCGGCCGAGGGCGCGCAGGCGGTGATCACCGCTACTGCCGACGACCCAACGGCAATCTTTAGGAAATGACGACGAGGCAGTTTGGTTTGCCAACGGGAACCGATAGGACTCCGCGAATCCGACATGACACTCTCTCCTTCTCCACCTGTCGATGGCCTCTCGTTCAACTTGCAGCCGAGACTTGTAACCATCCGGTTCGTCCCCGGAAATAAGGGGTCGGGACTAACCATGTCGTCGCTATGAAACCAACGTGTTTCCCTGCTCGTCGGCGGACGCGCCGGCCGTTCCATCTACATGAAGCTGGCGCCGGGCACCCGCGCTGCGGGTTATCTGCTAGGCGATGCTATCACCTCCTATCCTGAAGATCTGTTGGCGACGCCTAGTCGGCGTCCAAGCCAAAGCAAAATGAGGATGACGACCAAGAGTTGGGGGTGGCAGCGTGCGCAGCTCCACCTGTCCCTCCCCAAGCGAAGAGCCGAGGGAACCCTCGTGCTTGGTTCACGATACACCTAACACGCTACACATGTCAATAGACCGCATAATAAGCAACCGTGCGGCCAGGCTCCCTCTCCCTTCCCGTGTTCATAGGCGGGGAATCTCCGCAGGGGCGACCGCGCGATGCTGAAGCGGCCGCGCCATGTTAACAAAGCCCGCCAAGGCGGGCTGGGACGGGGCGCTTGCCCGCAGGCAGACCTGCCATGTGCTGGCTAGCTCGTCCGGAGCCCCCTCGAAAGGGGCTTTGTTGGATTAGCCCGCTGCTTCAGCGGCGGGCGGGCACCCCGCACCCACGTCCGTACTGGAAATCGAAGCGGCCGGAACGCTCGGCGGTGCGTCCCGGCCGCTTGAGTCTGATTGCTTGTGCGGTCTATCCCTTGACCGCGCCTGCCGTTAGGCCACGGACCAGGTAGTTCCTCACCAGCAGCGAGAACACCACCACCGGCAGCATCACGAGGGTGCCGCCAGCGGCGATCTTGCCCCACTCCCAGCCTTCATACTGCATGAAGTTCACGATCGCCACCGGCGCCGTCATGGCCTCCGACCTGGTCAGTATCAAAGCGTAGAAGAAGTCGTTCCAGGCGAAGAGGAAGCAGAACACCCCCGTCGCCCCTAGCCCAGGCGCGGAGAGCGGGAGCGTCACCTTGAGGAAGGTGCCCCAGACGCTGGCCCCGTCGATGTAGGCAGCTTCCTCCATCGCCCGCGGCACGCTGTCGAAGAAGACCCGCATCATCCAGATCACCAGGGCCAGGTTGAAGGTTAGGTAGATCAGCACTAGACCCCCGATCGTGTCGGTCCACTCCAGGTAGCGATAGGCGAGGAAGAAGGGGATGGTGAAGGCGATGGGCGGCGCCATACGCGTCGCCAGAACCCAGAGCGAGATCTGGCGATCGGAGCTGAACCTGGCCCGCGAGAGCGCGTAGGCGCAGGGCACTCCCAGCACCATCGACAGCACCGTCGTCACCACGGAGGAGATAGCGCTGTTAAGGAACGACTTGGGAAACGCGCCCACGCGCAGCAGGTTGTAGCTCTCCAGCGTCGGCTGGAAGAAGATCTTCGGCGGCCAGGCATTGATGTCCAGCGTCTGGCGGAACGACATCTGGAGCAGCCAGATGAAGGGGAACATCACGATCAGGAGCACTATGACAACCCCGATATACCCCAGCACGCGGCGCGCCAGGCCGCGCTTCCGCCGTTGCGGCATCGCGGCCTGGCTCGGCCCTCTCTTGGTGATACTAGTATTATTCAACTTCGACCTCCGTGCCCACGATGCGCATCACCCCCCAGCTTAGTAGGAAGACCGCCGCAACCATTATCACCGTGATGGCGCTCGCGTAGCCCAGGTAGGAGAAGTTGAACGCCTGCAGGTAGCCATAGTAATTCGTGACTTCGGTGGCGGTGCCCGGCCCGCCTTGGGTGATGATGAACAGCAGCGGGAAGGCTTTGATGCTGTCGATCAGGCGGAAGAGGCAGGCCACCACGAGCGTCGGCCGCAGCAGAGGTAGTACCACGTGCCGGAAGACCTGCCAGCTGCCGGCGCCGTCGATCTTCGCCGCCTCCAGCGGCTCCTCGGGCATCATCTGCAGGGCGGCCAGGATCATGAGCATCGCGAAGGGGAACCACTCCCAGACGTCGGCGATGACGATTGCCCACAGGGCCAGGCTGGCCTCGGTGATCAGCACGGGGAAGTCGATGTGCAGGCCGCGCATCAGCCAGTAGAACGGGCTGATATCGGGCGTGTAGAGGACCTTCCAGATGATCGCCACCACGATCGGCGGCAGCACCATCGGCACCAGGAAAGTCGTCCGCACCGCTTCCACGAAGCGCGAGCGGCTGTTGAGCATCACGGCCACCCCCAGGCCGATGAGCAGCTGGAACCCGACCGTGGATACCGAAAGGATGACCTGCCTCAGCAGCGAATCGAGGAAGCGGTTGTCCGACCATAGGTCGATATAATTACCAAGCGGCCGCGAGAAGTTGAGTGTGGTCTCCTCGGCTCGCGTGAGGTCCAGGGGCGTGAAGCTCGTGACCAGCAGGTAGATGGCCGGCACCACGGTGACGGCGACGAGCACCGCCATCGCCGGGATGGTACCGTAGACGAACTGCCGCCGCTTCTGTCTCTCCCAGCCGCCCGCCTTTGAACGCGCGTCCATCGCATGCGAGGCGCTATTGCTTGCCAAAGGTTGCCCTCCACAGGTTTCTAAGGGGCACGGCGGGCGGCAACGCCCGCCGTGCAACTGTTACTGCAATGCGTTGCAGTCCGGCCGACTAGACGTTGACGCCGGCCTTCTTCATCTCGGCGATGGAGTTCTCCTGCGCCGTCTTGCAGGCGTCCTTCACCGACATGGCGCCGCCGACCACGTTCGTGATCAGCTTGTCGATCTGCTGGTCGACCTGCGGATACACGTGGATCGTGCGGTAGACCATGTAGCCCGTCGCCGCCTTGTTGATCGTATCGACGTAGAACTTGGCGAGGTCCTGGCCGTTGACCGTATTGGCCTTCTTGAACGTATCGCTATTGATGATCGAGAGGCGGGTCTGGGAGCCGTAGCCCTTCTCCGTCAGCGTGCGCAGCATGATCTCCTTGCCCATGGCCCACTTGATGAACTCCCAGGCGGCGTCCTTCTTCTTGGAGCCGACGGGGATCGCCAGGCCGTGGGAGGCAACGCCCGGGAAGGAGCCCTTCGGGCCGGCCGGCATCATGGAGAACGTCACGGTCTTTGCCG
>JAJZQK010000368.1 GCA_021847625.1 Chloroflexota bacterium | reverse complement strand
GTGAGACGGCAGGACGCTGCAATGCGCTTACATCGCATGCCAGATTATACAACACCCGCCGCGTCAGGCATAGTACTTTCGCGTGCGTTTGTCGGCCAAGTGCGTGAACCGTGGGTACGCCCGCCGCCCTGGCCCTTAGCAGCAGGGCCGGGCGACGGGCGTGCGGCCCTGCCGCGGGGGGCTGCTTGTTCCTACGTGCGTCTTGCGGGACTCTAACGATAGTCTTGCGCCGCCTGAGTATATATAGAATCGGGGGTGGAGAGATGAAGGAGCAGCGGCGAATACTGGTGGTCGACGACGAGCCCGACCTGGTGCACGCCATCGCGCTCTACCTGGAGGAAGAGGGCTACCTGACCTTTACCGCCGCCAACGGCTACGAGGCGCTGGAGGTGGTCCGCGACAAGCTTCCCGACATCGTCGTGTTGGACGTGCAGATGCCACGCCTGGATGGCTTCGAGACCCTCCAGCGCATCCGCGAGGTCTCGCACGTGCCGGTCATAATGCTCACCGTGCGCGGGGACGAGCAGGACAAGGTGCGGGGGCTGAAGATGGGCGCCGACGACTACGTCACGAAGCCCTTCAGCCAGCGTGAACTGCTCGGCCGCATCGAGGCAGTACTGCGCCGGGCGGAGATGCCGCCGTACCTCCCGAAGACGGAGGTCGTGGTCGACGATTACCTGCGCATGGACTTCAGCCGCAACGAGGTTGTTGCCGGCGGGAAGAGGATCCAGCTGTCGCCGACGGAGCACCGGCTGCTATACCACTTGGTCTCCAGCGCGGGCCGGATTCTCTCCTACGAGACGTTGCTCGGCAAGGTCTGGGGCTGGGAGTACCGCGAGGAGCAGCACTACGTGCGCCTGTACATTAGTTATTTGCGCCAGAAGATCGAGCCCGACCCGGCCCATCCTCGCTACATCCTGACCGAGAAGGGCCTGGGGTATCGCTTCTTCGACTATCGCCAGAACCGCCAGCAGGGGCGTTGAGGGAGGCCTGGGAGGAAGATGCTGGAGAGAGTGACCGCCGGGGAGGCCGTGCGGGAGATAATCGCCATCCTGCGTGCCCGCACAGACCTGTCCAGCGCCCTGCTGATGATCCTGGAGCGGACGTGCAGCGTGCTGGGGGCAGACGAGGCCTACATCATGCTGCACGAGGGCGAGCGCCTGCGGCTGCTGGCGGCCACGGGCCTGCCGGCCCGGGCCGAGCCGGCCGTTACCCTGGTTCTAGGGGAGGGCATCGAAGGTTTGGCTGCCGAGCGTGGGGAGACGGTGACGGTGCCAGAGGCCTCGCGCCACGCTCACTACCGCGATCCGTTCGGTCGGGCCGAGCCGGTGGGCGCCATGGCGGCCGTGCCGTTACTGTTCGGGGGCCGGGTCACCGGCGTGATCGTGGCGGCGCGGGCCGAGCCGGGGCAGTTCGGCGGCAGCAACCTCTGGTGGCTGGACGTGATCGGCGCTCTGGCCGGCCTGGCGATCGAGGACGACCGCATCCAGTCGGCCGGCGAGAGGCGGGCCCGCCAGAGCGCCGCGCTGGCCGCGATCAACGACGCGGCGACGCCAGGTGTCGACAAGGCCTTGCCGCGGTTGGTCCGCGCCGCCGCCCAGGCCCTGGGCGCGTCCGCGGCCGACATGCTGCTCCTCGACCGGGCACGCGGGGACCTCTTCTCCTGCGGACTGGCTGCCGGCGTAACCGACGAGGGGCCGCGGGGGCTGATCGAGCGGCTGCCGCTGGCCTCGGGGGGGCCTCTGGCCGAGGTCTTCCACACCGGCCGCCCCCTACTGTGCGACGACGTCGGCAGCCTCCCGGACATCGCCCGTCTATTCGGCGACAGGATGGTTGGCGCGCTTCTTGCTGTAGCAATCAACGTGGGCGGGGAGAGGCGAGGGGTGCTGTACCTGGCCGACGAGGGGCAGGGCGCCTTCGGGCGGGACGACCTGTCCTTCCTCGAGATCTTCGCCGCGCGGGTGGGCGCGCTGATCGAGGCCGACGACTTACGTGAGCGCCAGCGCCAGTTGCAGCAGGCGCAGGCGGAGGCCAAGGCCAGGCAGGAGTTCGTCGGCGTCGTCTCCCACGAGCTCAAGACGCCGGTCGCCGTCATCCAGGCCTACACCGACCTGCTCCTGCGGAGGGCAGAGAAGGCCGGCGGGGACGCGAACACGGACGTCTTCCGGCGCATCGCCGAGCAGGCTGACCGCATGCTCGGGTTGATAGAACAGCTGCTCGACCTGCAGCGCATGGAAGCCGGCCTGTTTCCACTGGAGATCAGCCGCTTCGACCTTACCGAGGCAGCCCGCTACATGCTGGAGGGGCTGCAGACGACTACTCAGCAGCACGAGCTCGTGCTGGCGGCCGACGGACCGGTGATCGTCTCCGCCGACCGGCGCCGTGTTGAGGAGGTGTTGCAGAATCTGTTAGACAACGCGATCAGGTACTCCTCGGAGGGTGGGCGTATCGAGGTTTCGGTCCGCCAGGTCGGGGAGGGGCCGGCGGGAAACAAGGCCGTGGTCGCCGTCCGCGACCGGGGCCAGGGGATCCCGGCCGAGGAGCAGGCGCTCATCTTCGAGCGCTTCTATCAGGGTGGGGACCACCTCCGGCGCGGCCACGTCGGCCTGGGCCTGGGACTCTACATCAGCCGAGAGATCGCGCGCCGCCACGGCGGGGACATGTGGTTGGAATCGGCACCGGGCAAAGGCTCCACTTTCTACTTCAGCCTACCGGCCCTTGGTCCGGGCGAAGATTAAGCGAGCAGGCGGAGATTCGATTGCCTTTAGTTTCAGGAGGTGGATTGAGCAATGGCTACGTACTATGGTCCGTGGGACGACCTCGAAGCGCTGCGGCGAGAGATGAATCGCACCTTCGAGGATTTCTCGGGCGGGTACCGGCCGCGCCGAGGGCGTGTGGCCTTCCTACCGGGTAGGGCGGCCCGCCAGTACCCGTTGGTCAATCTGTACGAGGACAAGGATAACTACTACGCCGAGGCCTTGGCGCCGGGCGTCGACCCCGCGAGCCTCGATCTGAGCATCGACGGCCAGGTGTTGGTCCTCAGCGGCGAGAAGAAAGGGCCGGACAACGTGCCGGACGAGGCCTATCATCGCAGCGAGAGGTCGGCGGGCAAGTTCACGCGCCGCGTGGAGCTCTCGGGAACGGTCAACATGGACGCGATCAAGGCGGAGTACAAGAACGGCCTGGTGGTGATAACCATGCCGAAGGCGGCGGAGGCCAAGCCGCGGCAGATCCAGGTTACCGCGCACTAGGAAAGGAGGAGCACTGAGATGGCAGAGAGGACTATACCGGCCACCCGGGAGGAGACGGCGCCGCAGGAGCGGGAGACGACGCGGGCGCAAGAGCAGTACATCGCCCCGCCGGTGGATATCTTCGAGGACAACGACGGACTCACCGTCCTGGCCGACATGCCGGGGGTCGAGCCGGGCGATCTCGACGTGCGAGTCGAGCAGGGGGTCCTGACCCTACAGGCGAAGCCCAAGCACGCCTTTAATGAGGAGCCGTACTATCAGGAGTACCGGCTGGTTAACTTCTTCCGCCAGTTCCAGCTCTCGGAAGAGGTGGACGTGGAGAAGATCTCCGCCGAGCTCAAGAACGGCGTCCTCAACCTGCGCTTGCCGAAGGCGGAGAAGGCCAAGCCGAAGAAGATTCAGGTGCGCTCGACCTAAATAACCGACATAACGATTGCTGCCGGGCTGCCTGCCCCCCACGGTAGCAAGCACCCTGTCATCCCCGCGCAGGCGGGGATCCATTGACGACGGCACCCGGTTGGCAGCCGCGATCGAAGTCATCCCCGCGCAAGCGGGGATCCATTCTCGGCAGGGCAGGGGACCGGATGGATTCCCGCTTCCGGGGGAATGACCGGACCGGACGGCAATCAACGGTGGACGAAAACGGCCTAGCGACGGCCCGCCGAGGCGGGGCCGCGACCGCGATTAGAGAAGAAGCCCCTGCGCAGCTAGCCGCGCAGGGGCTCTTTCATCTTCGGCCTTGGGTCGGGGGTGCGCCCTATTCCTCGGGGCCGAGGTTGGCGTGCTTCTCGGCGATGGTGTCGGCCAGTCCATCGAGGCCCGCGTAGTCTGCCTTGGTGGGCAGGCCCTTCACCAGCACGGGCGGCAGCAGCTCCGGCTTGAGGTTCCCCATCAGGGCGGCCAGCTGCTCCACCGTCTTGCCGCCCCAGCCGTAGGAGCCGATCACCGAGGCGAACCTCGCCTTCGGGCGCAGCGCGTTGGCCAGGAAGGCGGCGTAGGCGGCGTTGGGGTGAGGGCCGGCCAGCACCGTGGGCGTGCCGATGACGATCGTCGCCGGGTCGACGAGACCCATCGCCAGCTTGCCCGGGTCGGGCTGCTCCAGGTTGAACTGCTCGACCCCCATGCCGCGCTCGACCAAGGCGGCGACGAAGTAGTCGACCATCAGCTTCGTGCTGTCGTGCATGGACACGTAGGGCAAGGCGACGGCGTTCTTCGGGGGGGAGGCCACCCAGTCCTGGTAGGCATCAAGGATGAACGACGGTCTCCTGTACAACGGCCCGTGGCTGGGGGCGATGAGGGCGATATCGTACGGGGCGAGCTTGTCCAGGTTCTTCTTGATGATCTTCCGGAAGGGCATCATGATCTCGGCGTAGTAGCGCTTGGCCTGACTGTAGACG
>JAJZQK010000367.1 GCA_021847625.1 Chloroflexota bacterium | reverse complement strand
CGGCGATCACCACCGGCCGCCCGGCCCTGAGGAAGTCGGCGAGAAACCTGTCGCCGTCCTCCTCGCACAGTTGGGGATGGATGAAGCCATACTCCACCGGCAGCTCGATCCGCGCGCGGTTGATGAAGTCCCAGATGTCCATCTTGCTGAAGCCTGGGCACTTGCCCGTGCAGACGCACATAATTAGCCCGGGTCTGTTATCGTCAGTCATAATACCTACCTCGCCCTTGTCGTCAGTTCACAGGCGCCGGCCTCCCCGGCTTCCCACGGCTCTAGGCCCAGAACGGCATCCACGCAGCCGAAGAAGTTGAGGACGCACGGCACGCGCAGGGAGTAGAAGACCTGCGCCCCTTGCTTGCGGTCGGCGATGATGCCCGCGTTCTTGAGCACGCTCAGGTGTCGGGAAACCGTCGAGAAGTCGGAGCCCACGATGGCCTGGAGGTCACCCACGCAACGCTCACCAGTGGCCAACGCCTCCAGCATCGCCAGCCGGCTAGGATGTCCCATGGCTTTCAGTACGGTGGCCCGCCTGCGCAGAATGTCCGTGGCCATTCCCTTCCCCCCGATGCGTTTGGTCATTTGGCATTATCGCCAAATAAGCAGGACATGTCAAGAGCCAATAACCATTTTCCTATCGCTGGATTGGGGTCAAATCGCCCCTTCAGTCGCCGCCGACGTCGGGTGGTACCGCCGCCTGATCTCGGGCCCCAGGGGCGCTGATACACTCCAGACAGCCCTGTCCACAGTCAGCACACTCGATTTGCAGCGTCGAGTGCTCGATCCCGAACTTCTCGTGCAGCAGGCCACGCAGCTGGGTCAGCAGGGCCGGGCTCTTCGGCAGGTCAGCCTCGGCCACCCGCATGTGGGCGCTGAGCACCGGCTGCCCCGAGCCCGTGCTCCAGACGTGCAGGTCGTGCACGCCGCGCACCCCTTCTACGTCGGCCAGGGCGCGGACCAGCATCGGCGCCGTGAGACCCTCGGGCGCTCCCTCCATGAGGATGTGCACGGACTCGCGCAAGATGCCCCAACCGCTGTAAGCGACGAGCAGGCCGATGAGGGCGCTCACCAGGGGATCGGCGCCATACCAGCCGGTCGCCAGCATCACCAAGGCGCCGACGATTACCCCCACCGAGGCCAGGGCGTCGCCCAAGACGTGCAGAAAGGCGCTCTTGACGTTCAGATTGCCGTGGGTATGCCCGTGGAGCGCCAGCGCCACCGCCAGGTTGGCGCCGAGGCCCAGCACGGCGATCGCCAGCATCTCCCCGCTGTGCACCGTCACCGGGGCCCACCAGCGCTCCCAAGCCTCGCGGGCGATGCCAACCGCCACAACTAGCAGGGTGACCGCGTTCACCAGGGCCACGAGCACTTCGGCCCGCCGGTAGCCGTAGCTGTGGCGAGCGTTCGGCGGCAGGGACGCCAGTCTCAGGGCCACGTAGCTCATCACCAGCGCCAGCACGTCGAGGAAGACGTGGGCGGCGTCGCTCAGGAGGGCGAGGCTGCCCGTCCAGAGCCCGCCACCTACCTCCACGGCGCAGATGAACCCTGTGAGCGCGATGGATAGGAGCATTCGCCGGCCCAGTCGGCCGGGCGTCCCGGCGTGGTCGCTCTCGGCGTGTGTATGCTCGTGGTCTTTCTCGTGCACGGCGATCATGACGTCACCATCCGATCCCGGCGCGCCTGCCCTCTGGGCAATACCCTAGACACTACTTCCCCTCCCATCGGTGCGAGCGTCCGGCCCGCATCTGTTGTTCTGTAATCTGTGACAGCTGCGTTGGCGGCCCCGGCCAACGCGACCCGGTCCGGCCCATCCCACCAGCCTCAGCGGCAGACGAGCACCGGCCGGGTTGTCCCACGGAGGACCTCATCCACCGTGTGGCCGAACAGCATTTCCATGAAGCGCCCGTGCCCGTAGCCGCCGAGGGCGATCAGATCAACCTCGCGCTCGTCCGCTACTCGCAAGATGGCCGCCGCCGGGTGCTCCTCGGGGAGCATCAGCAGCGCCGGCTCCACCCCATGTTCTCTCAGATAGGCGGCCGCGGCGGTGAGCGTGTCATGAGCGACCCGCCCCGGTTCGGTCACACTCACCACGGTAACGGCCGCTCCCCGCGAATGCGCCGCCTGGGCCACGAACACCAGCGCATCCTTGGCGCGGTCGCTGCCGTCGTAGGCCAACAGCGCTCGGCGCACCGGCCGCGCTGGCCCCACGGCCACCATAACCGGCCGCGGGGAATGGCGCACAACCGCCTCAAAGGTCGAGCCGAACATGAGCCGTGCGACCGCCCCGCCAGAACCCGAGCGCCCCAATACCACCAGATCTGCCAGCCCTGCCCGCTCGCAGATCACCCGCCCCGGCTCGCCCTCGGCAAGCTCCGTCTCGTCATGCACGCCCGCCGCCGCGGCCCGACGCGTGAACTCCGCCAGGACAGACTGTCCTTGCTTGGATAGGGTCTCCTCCACCTGTGCCGCCTCTGGCGCGAGGAACTCGTACGGGGTGAACACGAGCGTGCTGTCGACGACGTAGAGCCCACGCAGTACCCCAGCGTCCTCCTCGCGCCGAACCGCCTCGATCGCCTGCCCTAGAGCTTGCCAGCCTTCGTCCGACCCGTCCACCGGCACCAGAATCGTCTCGAACATCCTCGTCTCCTTTCGCATATCCGCTGTTGTACGCAGACCGGCCGGTGACGGCGCCTTAGGTCCGACCGACGGGAAGGATCCCCGCCCAAGGTAAAGGCCCGGCGGCGAACACGGCGACCAGCGGCAGCCAGAGATAGCGCACTCCCGCGAAGGATCCCCGGCCAGGATCCTCGACTCGTGCCCCCCAAGGGCAAGGTTGCCCAAGCGGGAGGGCCGTCACACTCGGGCACCCCGCAAAGCCGGCCAACGTCAGCTACTACTACCAGGCTCCGGCCAGGGTCCTTACTGTTTGGCTTCGCTCACCCAGACGAGGTCGTTCGTCCGCACCAGCTCGCGGACCCTCTCCAGGAACGGCTCTACGTCCTCGTACGTCGTCGAGGTTACGTCGAAGCTCATGTAGGACGGGGTGCGCTCCAGCGAGCCCTGTACGGTCGGGACCTCGAACTTGAGATTAGTGATATCGAAGGGCTGCCCCTTCACCAGATCCTGCAGCTGTACCAGAAAGCGCTTCTCGCCGAACCCCCCGGCGATCTCGACCTTCACCCGCGTGGTCAGCCTGGTGACCTCCGCCTCGGCCGCGGCCCGCGCCCGCTGGGCACCCTGCTTGGCTCGCTTCTCCGCCGCTTCTTCCTTCACCAGCTTGAAGATCTTGTTCTCCCGCTCAACCTTCCAAATCAGGTCGCGGCTAGGGAAGCTGATGGCCTGAGTCGGGCAGACGACGCCGCAGGTGCTGCAGCCCACCATGCAGTTGTAGGGATTAGCCACAACCGATTTCCGCTCGGCCATCTCGTAGACGCCACGTCCGCAGGTGACGTAGCATAGTTCGCAGCCGATGCACTTCTCTTTGTCTACCGTCGGATACCAGGGAATCTCCTGCCGGGAGATCCCATGCCAGGTAGGTTGTTGGGTTGCCATTCTGGTCCCCCCTCCTTAGGTGACTAACGCTGAGCCCTTCGCACCCGTCTGAGTCACGGCGCCGTATTCGGCGCGAGAAACTGGCTACAACGTAGCGTCCCCTCACCATCGAACCGGCCACACGACCGAGTCCTCACGATATCGGCCGGTCCGACTCATCGTTCCACAGCACCCCCTGACACGGCAGCGCCTGAGTCGGTCCGACAGACACGCCAGCAAGACGAGCCGACATGCCATATCACCCTTCATGCCTTCACCGCGCAGGGGATGCAGCGCGGCTCGCCGTCGACCATGCGCACGTGGCGGTCGAAGACGTACTCGCCGCACGTGCCACACTCGGTCTTGTTGCACGAGCCCTTCACGGGCTGACAGGCGAACTCGAGCAGCCTCTCCACCTTGAAGACCGTTTATCTCGGCATCTTTGGCGGCCCTTAACCCTGCACAAGAGGCAGGGTGAAATAGAACTTGGAGCCTTTGCCCGGCTCGCTCTCGACCCAGATGCGGCCGCCATGAGCCTCGACCAGCGTCTTGGTGATGTATAGCCCCAGCCCAACGCTCTCTTGCACGTGCGGCCCTTTGGTTCTGTAGAACCGCTCGAAGATGTGAGGCAGGTCCTCCGCCGCTATGCCTGCCCCGCGGTCTCTAACCGATATCTGGGCATCGTGCTCGAGCGGCCTCACCGCCACCTCCACTGGGGTGCCAGGCGGTGAGTATTTGAGCGCGTTCGATAGCAGGTTCAACATCATACGCTCCAGGCGGTCGCTGTCAGCAGAGACGAGCGGTACATTCTCGGGCACCGAGAGCCTCACTCTGTCGGTCTCCAGACTGGCGGAGGCGCGCTGGAGCAGGTCGGTAAGGAACTGGCCAAGATTGATGGGCTGGCGTCTGAGCTCAAGCCGCCCGGCCTCCAGACGTACGCTATCCACCAGATTCTCGATCATCACGTTCATTCGCCTGGTGCTAACAAGGATAGCCTCATCGCTCTTCTTCGCCTGCGCTATGTCGTTGACTGCTAGCGCGTGCTCGGCTAGCTCGGCCTGACCCTGGATGATGGTCAGCGGCTGCCTCAGGTCGTGAGCCACAATGGAGATTATTCCCCTCGCTGCCGCT
>JAJZQK010000366.1 GCA_021847625.1 Chloroflexota bacterium | reverse complement strand
GATCTGCCCCCTGCTCTATGAAGACGCTCGCCGCCATCGCCCACGGCTACGCCGACAACCTCATCACGCGGGCGGCCGACGTGATGCTGAAGGAGCGGCGGCGGCTCGTCCTCGTGCCCCGCGAGACGCCGCTCTCTGCCATCCACCTGCACAACATGCTGACGCTCGCCGAGATGGGGGCGGTGATCCTCCCGCCGGTGCCCGCCTTCTACACCAACCCCAAGACCATCGACGACCTTGTCGCCCAGACGGTGGCCCGCGCCCGCGCCCACCTCGGCCTGGCGAGCGAGTCCGACCCCTACTGGGCCGGTCCCCCGGCGACAGGTAGCGACGGTGGCTGAGCGACCGGGAGCGACGGGGGAGAGCGCGCGGGCGGCCAGCGGCGAGGGCAGATTGCGCGTGGAGGCACGGGCTCTCGTCGTCGGGGGCGACCTGGTCGTCTCCATCTGGGGCGGGACGGGGCCACACGTGGGCGCCGCGGCCCTGGCCGTGCCCTACCCGAGTCGGGAGAGGCCGGGGGCGACCAGCGCCACGTCGTCCGTGCTCACCCTCCTCGGCCACAAGGACGACCAGGTAGCAAAAGCGGCGGCCGAACGCCTGGCCGCAGCGCACGGCCGCACCGTCGTCGTCACGGCGGGCCTCCACGTCGACCGGGCGAGCGCCGACGACATCCGCGCCCTCATCGCGGCAGCCGACCGTTGCGTCGAGCAACTAATAGAGCACTTCGCGCCCGGCTGAATAGTCCGACATAGCGGTCACCACCAGGGGGCTGGCTTGCGCGGGGGCTGAAGGCCGCATCGGCACACTTGTCATCCCCGCGCAAGCGCGGATCCATTTCTTCGTGTAGCAAGGAACCGGATGGATTCCCGCTTCCGCGGGAATGACCGGAACCGGCGGCCACCGACCCTGCATCACAATCGGGGTACGATTACGGAACGACCACCGCCCGGGCATGAATGCGTAGTGTTTGGTGCGAGCGGCCGCTTGGCCGTAGGGGCTACCGGCGACCGAAGGAAGTCCCGCAACGCGGGACGGTCGCCCTCATCGGGCCCGGCCGTGGCCTCTGCCCTTGCAGGGGACCATCCCGTACCTATCACTGTCATCCCCGCGCAAGCGGGGATCCATCCGGTATTTGTAGGGGCGAACGGCCGTTCGCCCGTGGGCGCGGTGACCGCGCCCCTACAACCCTGGGGCAACCGCTCTCGAAGAAACCCTCCATCGGCCAATGGACAACCAACCGTCGATGAAGATGGCCTTATCGGCTGCCTCGCTCCGACGCGGACCGTTCCCAGACCTTGAGGGCAGCCGCAACGGAGGCCGCACAGGCTCTCACGTTCTCGCAGTAGCGATCGCGGCCGCCCGCGACCACGTCCTTGGCCGTCATCGTCCACCGGACCGGTGGATCGTAAGCGCCATGGGAAGCGGCGGTTCCCTCTATCTTGAACTGTCGTCTCCCCGAATCCACCGCCGCCCGGTTGCGACGGCGTGCCTCGGCGGGGGAGACGTCGTGCTCCAAGAAGTCGAGCAGGAGCTGTTTGGCTTCGGAGAGCCCCTCGGGGGAGTACAGATGGGGGTGCTGGAGGTGGTAGCTGAGCACCATCAGGTGGTGGACCGCCAGGTTCCGGGGATCTTCCCACTCCCAGGCGAGCATCTGGTGGAAGCGGTCCTCGCACGTCTGCCCCTCGTCCCAGGTCGCCCCGCATTCGGGGCACAACCGACTCGCGTCCATTCCCAGCTCCTTGCCCATCGTTTCAAGGACCCAACATAGCTCGTTGCCGGACCGCATTATAGCAGCCCGCGCCGGAAGCTACTGCCGTTCCCAGGCCAGGCGCAGGCCGAGGCCGATGAGCAGCAGGCCGGTGACGCTTTCCATGGCCCGTCTGACGCGGGGCTGGGTCAGTAGCTCGGCGAGCCTGCTGACGAAATAGGCGTAGGTCGAGAGCCAGGCCAGGCCCATGCCGATGTGGATGCTTGCCAGCAGCAGCGCCTTGGCGAGGACAGGGTCGCCGGGCGAGATGAACTGGGGCAGGAGCGTGAGGTAGAAGAGCGCGACCTTGGGGTACAGGATGTGCGTCAGCAGCCCCTGCCGGTAGGAGAGCAACCGGCTCCGCCTGCCCTCGGCCGCGGCGGAGGCCGACCCCGCCACCGGCAGCGCGGTCTTGCCCTTCCCCCGGATGGCCTGCACGCCGAGGAAGAAGAGATGGGCCGCCCCGAGCAGCTTCACGACCGCGAAGGCGAGGGCGGATTGGCCGAGGATGGCCGAGAGGCCGGCCGCGGAGGCGACGGCGTGGAAGGTGACGCCCGTGCTGATGCCCAGGCTGCTGAAGAAGGCCGCCTCCCGGCCATGGCTGAGGGCGTTCTTGGTGACGAGGGCCGTATCCGCGCCCGGCGTCAGGGTGAGCGCCGCCGCCAGGCCCGCGAAGGCGACTATCTGCGGGTCCAAATCACCGCCCCTCGCTCGCGGTAGGTCGCGGCGCCGGCCGGCGAACGCCGAACGGCGAGATGGGCTTGCCCTGAATCCCCCGCACCAGCAAATAGAGGGCGATCAGCCAGAGGAACGATAGCGGCACGTAGGCGACGAGCACCGTCTTGTACACGTCGGGCGTCTCCCCCTCCAGCAGGGCCCAGGTATCGTGCGAGATGTCCTCGCCAAACATCTGCCCGTAGACCTCCCGCACCTGGGCGGAGAAGGCCACGGAGTCGAACCGCTGCAGCCGTCCCTCGAAATGGACCGGCCCGCTCCCCCGCAGCCGCGCCATCGTCCGGCCGAAGACCTTCCCGTCCGTGCCGTTCAAGGGGAAGTAGTAGTAGTTAATCCCATAGCGAAAATACGGCAGGACGTGCGCACTGTCGGGCGCGGCCTGGAGGGCCACGTAGCGATTCTCCAGGTCGCCCGTCGCCAACGCGGCGGGATCAGCTACTTCCGCGGGTTCGCTCGGCGAGAACGCATAGGACAGATTGCGCGACGGCAGAAAGAGCAGCAGCGTGAGCACGAGCAGCGCTATGGCCTTCAGGGCAACGTCCAGACGTTTATTCTTAAGGATCACCGGCGGTCCTCATAAGGGTCATTCTAATGGCGAGGCAAGCGGATACATCTTACCACGCTATGTCTACACGTGGGAGCGGCGGCAAGTCGTCGCTCCCACGTGTAGTCTACTGATGTAGGCTCATCACGTACTGGGCGAGGGCATCCAACTGCTGGTCGGATATCTTCTGCGTCCCGAAGGCCGGCATCCCGCCCCCGCCGTTGCGGACCTGGTTCTTGATCCGGTCGACGGTGAGCTGCGCCCTCTTCAGGGACGGGCCCGCTCCCGCGTTCCCGCCCGGGTGGCAAGGATTGCAGTTCTTCTCGAAGACGGCCTGTCCCTCGGCCAGGGTGCTACTTGAGGCGCCCTTCGCCGTCGGCGCAGCCGTGGGTTGGGCGGTGGCCTGCGTCGGCGCCTGGGTCGGCGCGGCGGCGCCTGGCTGGCAGGCCGCCAGAGACAAGCCGATCATGACGCTCAGAACGGCCAGGAAGGCCGTGTGTTGGCGGTACAACTCCTTCATCCTCCTCACCGCGTAGGTGCTAGGTAGCGACTCACTGCTCGCCGGGGGGACTTCCTCGGCCGGCCCGCCCGCGAAAGCGGGCATCCGTACTGAATGGCCAGGCTTACTTGCCGAAACGCCCCCTCGCCTTGTTCACCACCCCCGGGGTCACCACGCTGAGCCCTTCGCGGCGGGCGTACTTCTCGATGGCCTGTCGCGCCATGTTGCGCACGAAGAACGGGACCCGTTCCAAGCCCTTCAGCGCCTCGGGGGTCCAGGTGAGGCCCTCTTCGGCCGTGGCCGTCTTGGCCTCCGGCAGCGCCTCGGCGTCGCCCGGGCGGGGGGTCACCACCAGTACGTTGCACGGCACCAGGCGCAGCGCGTTCTCGACGTTACTCCCCAGCAGCGCCGCCTCGCCCTGGTGGAAGCCGAACCGCCCCATCACCAGCAAGGTCGGCGAATGCTCTTCCACGTAGTCCAAGAGGGCATCGTAGGGCTTGCCCTCCAGCACCTTCGTCTCCAGGGCCAGCCCGGCGCTCTCCGCCATCTCGGCCGCCCGATCCAGGTGGAGCTGATACAGCTTCATCAGCCCACTGTCGATTATCTCGTCGTGGAGGACCTCCTGTTCTCTGAAGCGGAAGAGCTTGGCCGCCTCCGCCGAGAGCACCCCGGCGATGCTCTCGAAGGCCACGCGATGGAAGAACGGGTCGTACACCGCCAGGGCCGTCACGGACGCGCCGAAGGTCTTCGCCAGTTGCAGCGCCCGGTTGACGGCGGCGAAGGAGCAGTCGCTGCCGTCGACGGCGACGACTATCTTCGCCCCCCCGAGCGGCTCCGCCTGGCGGACGACGAGCGCGTCCACCTCCACCCCCCGCACCACGCGTTCGCACACGCTGCCGACGAGCGTCCGTTTGCTCTTCCCTAGACCGTACGCGCCCAGGGCAACCAGGTCGTGGTTGCCGCTTCTGGCCGCCCGGATGAGCTCCTCGTAGTTGCGGCCCTCGCAGGCCTGGCGGCTGAAGGGAACGCCGGCCTCCGCGCAGCGACGCTCGACCGTGTCCAGGTAGGAATCGGAGATTATGACGAGTCCACGCCCGATCAGGGATTCGTGGATCGTGCGCTGCTTGGTGAGGATCTCTTCCGTCTGGAGATCGG
>JAJZQK010000365.1 GCA_021847625.1 Chloroflexota bacterium | reverse complement strand
TCCGGAGGCTGCGCAGCGTCGAGTTCGCCCGCCGCTACGGGGTGGCCATCCACGTTCGTTCCAGCTTCAGCGACGCCCCCGGCACTTGGATCGTCCAGGGAGAGGAGAACATGGAACAGGCCATCGTCTCCGGCGTGACCTACGCCCTCGAGGAAGCCAAGGTGACGCTGCACCGCGTCCCCGACAAGCCCGGCGTGGCGGCCCGCGTCTTCACCGCCCTCGCCAACGCCAACATCAACGTGGACATGATCATCCAGAACGTATCCGAGGGGGGCACCACCGACATCTCCTTCACGGTTTCCGAGGACGACGTGCAGACGGTGACCGCCCGTCTCTCCGCCCTGCAGCAGGAGCTCGGCTTCGAGCGCCTGGAGACCGACACCAACATGGCCAAGGTCTCGCTGGTGGGCGCGGGCATGAAGACCCACCCGGGCGTGGCCGCCAAGATGTTCGAGGTGCTGGCCGCCAACGGCATCAACATCGAGATGATCTCCACCAGCTCCATCAAGATCTCGTGCGTGATCGAGAAACAGCACACCGAGCGGGCGGTGCAGGCGCTGCACCAGGCCTTCCAGCTGCAGGCCGAGCAGGTGGAGCGGGACGAGACGCTAGGGGGTTAGGAGGTCGTTTCGGAAAGACGCTTAACGATCATCCATCTGGTCCGGCTGCCGGCCTGACACAGCCCCCGGGCGGTCCTGCTCCTGCAGCCCTTTTTGTGCTGCCCGAACGGCTGCTGCCGTAGTTGTAAGCAAGCCGCCGATCTCCATCAGCTGGTTCCGTTCCATTGGGGCGAGAGTAACAAAGCACTACCAGCAGCTGGCCTCCGCCAAGAAAATCCTTTCAGAGCGCCGAGCAGCGTGGCCCCGGCGGTGGTCAAGGCTTCGTTGAAAACGAGCTCCATGGGCCGGCGTCGAAGCCTGACCCCTTCATGGCCCGATCCAGCGCCGGCATAGGAGCGCGGGCTTGTCGACGCGGGTCAGCAGCGACACGTCGCGGGAGATCGTCGTCTCAACAAGGGAGTCGCGCACATGGCGGACCCAACGCTCCGAGTCGCCGATGAGAGGCGCCGCTCCCGGGTAACCTCCGAAGACGATTTTCTGTCCGACCGCTCTGGTAGATTGGTTACAGACGGTGACACAGAAGGCATTGGCCGTCCGGCGGTCAGAGTCGGGAGGTGCATGTGGCCAGCGCATCCGGCAGGCTGAGAGAACGTTCCACGCCCCGTGACTTCGAGGACTTCTTCCGGGAAGCCACCGGGAATCCGCCCTTTCCCTTCCAGCGGGCGTTCGCGCAGGCTCGTTCGCTGCCGCAGCTTGTTCAGATCCCCACGGGACTGGGCAAGACCGCAATGGCGGTGGTCGGCTGGCTCTGGCGGCGTTTCGGCGGCGGCGAGGAGCGTAAGGCCGCCACACCTCGGCGGCTGGTGTACTGCCTGCCCATGCGGGTGCTCGTGGAGCAGACGGTCGAAAACGCGCGACTGTGGATCACCAACCTGGCTGCCGCCGGACTCCTGGATGGTGACCCGCCGTCCGTTCATGTACTCATGGGCGGAGAGCCCGCCGAGGAGTGGGATATCCACCCAGAGCGCGAGGCCATCCTCGTCGGGACTCAGGACATGCTGCTCTCGCGGGCGCTCATGCGGGGTTACGGCATGAGCCGCTACCAGTGGCCGGTCCACTTCGCGTTCTTGCACAACGATGCCCTCTGGGTGTACGACGAAGTCCAGCTCATGGGTCCGGCCCTATCGACCAGTGCTCAACTGGAAGGATTCCGTCGGTCCGAAGGAACCCGGCCGGCGTTGCCTGCGGGCAGCGTTTGGCTGTCGGCCACTCTGAATCCCGACTGGCTGGATACGGTGGACCTGCGCCCGCATCGCGACTATCTGCTCAGGCTGGAACTCTCGGATGACGAAAAGCACCACCCCGTGGTCCGCGCCCGCCGGGAAGCCGTCAAGCCTCTGCGTCGAGCCGAGACTGCGCTATCCGCCGAACACGCTACCAAGCGTGGGCTTCAGCAGTACGCAGAGAGCCTGGGCCAGGAAGTGCTTGCGCAGCATGATCCGGAGGGCGACACGCTGGTCGTTGTCAACCGTGTAGAGCGGGCGCAGGCTCTGTATGACGCTTTGAGGAAGCGGACCGCTCCCTCCGGCGTCGATGAGATCCTGTTGATCCATGCCCGCTTCCGCCCGGCCGAGCGGCGCGATATCGAGCGCCGGTTGCACGCCGCGCAAGGCGCAGGGCGGGTGATCATTGCGACTCGATGAAGGGCTGCGTCTTCGCACAGCGTGCGACCTCGAGCTTCGCGAGCTCCGTGTCACGCGTCCGCGGGGTTTCGAGCTGCCACACCGCAGCTCGTTGGAAGAAGCGTTGCCGGAACTCATCGAGACCGTCGCCTCGGAGGGGCGTTTCGCCGATCCTCGGGTCACAACCATCGTCTACGAGAAGTAGCTATGTTGGTCATAGGGTTGAGCTTTCCCGCCGGGCGCTACCACGCTACGCCGTGGGGCCGTCACGTCAACGAGGCGGACGTGGAGTGGCCGCCCTCGCCCTGGCGCATCATTCGAGCGTTGATTGCCACCTGGCACCGCAAGACCGATCAGAAAATGTATCCTGAGTCGCTGCTGGACTCCCTGGTGCAAAAGCTTGCCGCCGCCCCTCCTGCCTACTCCCTCCCACCGGCGACACTTGCGCACACGCGTCACTACATGCCCGTACGTGAGGGCAGAGCCGACAAGCCTGTCCTGATCTTCGATGCCTTTGTGCGGGTGCATCCCACAGACCAACTTGTCGTGGTGTGGCCGGCCGAGGTCGTGCTCGAAGACCAGGAGAAGGCTCTGTTGGAGGCCTTGCTTCGGAACATCGGCTTCCTCGGCCGGGCCGAGAGCTGGGTGGAGGCGAAGCGGCTTCCTGGGTGGGATGGCGAAATCAACTGCGCCCCGGGAGAGCTCAGCCTCGATACCAAGACAGGCGAAATGCGCGAGCCGGTCGACCTGATTGCGCCGCTACCGGCCGAGGATTATGCCGACTGGCGCTCCAGAACCGTTGCAGCGCTCGGCTTGACGGCCAAGAGGCTCAAGAAGGCCCAGAAACAGGTGCTGGCGACTCTGCCCGAACGACTCATCGACGCCCTGCGCCTGGACACCGGCGACGTCCAGGCAGCGGGCTGGAACCGCCCGCCGGGCGCCCGATTCATCACCTATCAGCGACTCTACGGTTGCTTCACCCCCAACCACCGGGGGACGGTCGGCGTACGCAGACGGCAAGGCGAAAAGGCGACCACCGCGCGCCTAGCTTTGGCCGGCAGGCCCCTGCCGCGCATCGAGGAGGCTGTACGGATCGGCGAACTGGTTCGTATGGCCGCCATGAAGCAGGCCGAGCACCTTGGGGAGGGCGTCCCCCCAGTACTCTCCGGTCATGACTTGCCGGAGGATAGCATCCATGGCCATGCCTTCTATCTTCCCGAGGCCAACGACGACGGCCGCATCGACCACGTGCTGATCTACGCCGCGGACGGACTCTGCCCCTACAGCCTGCGGGCGCTTGACCGGATCACCCGCCTCTGGCAGCATGAGGGATCGGAATGGCAGGTGCTGTTGGAACGGTACGGGCGAGAAGAGGACTTCAAGCACCTCCCATGCATGGGTCAGAGCGCCATATGGGAATCCATCACGCCATATCTACACCCTTGGTTTCGCAAGAGGGGCTTCGACGTTGAAGACCAGATCCGCCGCGAATGCCGTGAACGCGGCCTGCCCGAACCAGAACTGGAGCGATTGCCCACCGTTCGCATCCAAGGCCGCGACCGCCGCCCCGTGCACTTCCGCCGCTTTCGTAGCAGGCGCGGCCTTCGCCAACCGGACACCAACGGGAGCTTTTGGCGTCTCATTTTCCCCGAGCCTGTGAGCGGGCCACTGGCCCTCGGATTCGGGTGCCACTATGGACTGGGTGTCTTCAGGCGTGTCGGCAACGGAGATCAGGATGGCTCGGGATATCCGATATGATGGGATTGCGTTGTACGCCTCCACTGTGGTTGGGGTGTGCAGCGCGAGGCCGGGATACTGTCGTGCGGGTCTCGGGCACCCGGCAGGACCCAGGAAGGCAAACCACAAGAGCCCAAGCCGCAGAACCTTGACAATCGACAACCGAGGCGGAAGAGGCCGCCGCGAGTGCGGTGGTGGTGATTGGGGGTGCCGGGAGCGCTCGAAATGGCCGAACTACCTGCAAATGGAGCACAACTCGTGGTGGGCGCCGGTCGAAAGCCTCTCGCGGGAAGCCTGGACAAAGACCGTGCTCGCAAGGCATACTCTGATAGCGTGCGTTCAGCGGCATTCCGGCGCACGCGGTATCCGCGGCTCCATCGCCGCGGCCCCATTGAAGCCGCACTAGCATCTCTAGATACGCGGTCGCGCTGGGAGTATCCGCGGCTCCATCGCCGCGGCCCCATTGAAGCGAGACTCGCACTGCGACGCCGGCCATGCGCCCACGTATCCGCGGCTCCATCGCCGCGGCCCCATTGAAGCGCGCTGACGACGCTGTACAAGCCGTCCGAGGATGCGGGTATCCGCGGCTCCATCGCCGCGGCCCCATTGAAGCTCGCCATCCACGTACTCAGCCAGGCGAAGCTTCCAGGTATCCGCGGCTCCATCGCCGCGGCCCCATTGAAGGCTGTAGATGAGGCCGTAAC
>JAJZQK010000364.1 GCA_021847625.1 Chloroflexota bacterium | reverse complement strand
CCTCTCCGACCGACGGGCGACCGCCCGCCGCGATGTCTATCCGATCAGAGGCCCCTGTGCACGACCTGCGGTTCGAGGACCTGAACTTCTCCTATCGACCAGCCTGGCCGTTCGGTGGCTCGCCGACACGGGTCTTCGCCCAGTTCACGTGGGCTGTATCCTCGGTCCCCACCGTCCTCCTCGGGCCAAACGGCGCTGGCAAGACGACCCTGCTGTGCCTCGCGGCGACGGCGCTGAAGCCGGAATCGGGACATGTGTTCGTCGGGTCACGCGACTGCTCGAAGCGCAGAGACCTCGGCGCGATCCGGCGTTCAATTGGCTGGATGCCACAGCAAGTGCGTGCTGTGCCGGGGTTTACCAGTCGTGAGCAGGTCGCCTATGCCGGTTGGCTGGCTGGAATGAGCCGCTCCGAGGCTTGGCGCGAAGCGATACCAGCCCTTGAACGTGTGTCGCTGGCCGACGACAGCAACCGGTTGACATCGCAACTGTCGGGTGGACAGCAGCGACGAGTTGGACTCGCGCAGGCCTTGGTCCATCGGCCGGCCATGTTGTTATTGGATGAGCCGACCGCGGGACTCGATCCCGCGCAGCGAGCGAAGTTCCGCGAGATTGTGCGCGACGTATCGAAGGAATCCGCCATCCTTGTTTCAACGCATCAGGTTGACGACCTGAGCGATCTGTTCAAGACAGTCGCCGTTCTGGATGCTGGCCGCATTGTCTTCGAAGGCGCCCCGGACGCATTCCTGGAGTTGGCGCCTTCCGGCAGCCAGCACCCAGCTGAAGACGCCTACACCCGGCTCGTGGTGGGCAAGTGATGCAGCTCCGAACGGCTTATCGGGCAATGCCAGCGCTCCTTCTCGCGATCCCCTTGTGGGTGTTCGTGTTGTGGTACGCACTCATCGAGCCACGCCTGCCGGCGGACGGGTACGCCGTGGACGCTGCGGCGAAGGCTACAGGGACGCTGGCGTTCATCGGCCCATTTTGTGCGCTCACGGCGGCCTGGGAAGGATCTCGTCTGCGACGAGGGCAATTGTGGAAGCGGCCGACGGTCCGTTCCCGTGTCCATGTGGCGTCGTTGAGTATGCTCCCGGCGGTCTTGGTCGGGTTTGTGGGAATCTGCGCCGCCATTGAGACGGGGACCACGCGTGCAGGTGCATGGGCGCCAGACCTACGTTTCGTGGCCATGTCGGCGCTTGACATCGTGGCATACGCTGCCGCCGGGTTTGCTGCCGGGATCGTGTTGCCATTGGCCCTGGCCGGGCCGCTCGCCGCGGTTGGCGTCTTCGCCTGGCTGGCCTTCGTTCCTGCATTCGAGCCCGTCTGGCTCCGCCACCTGACCGGAATGTTTCGGGACTGTTGCGCACTGAGTGAGGACCTCGCCTGGCAGGCGGTCATCGCGAGTGCCATCGCGGATCTTGGCTTCATTGCGGCCGCCGCGCTAATCGCGTCGGGCCTTGCCAAGCGAGGCTTTGCCGCTACTGCCGCGCTGGCTGTGAGTCTGCTGGTAGGAGTCGCGCTCGTGGCAGGGATGACGTACGCACCTGTTGTGCCTCGCGACCACGGTCAGCTGGCGTGCGTGGTCCACGAAGGAACAACCGTCTGCACCTGGCCTGAGCACGCAGAGTCTGCAGATGAGATCGCAGCAGTTATTGCCGAGGCACGCAGTGGATGGCTAGCCGCAGGTATCAACCCGCCGAGCGAATTTACGGAGGCTTCGTCCTCGATCACTCCGGCAGGCGCGCTCGGGTTTGCGGTTCGCGGTGGTAGCTCGAGGGACGACATCATCGCGGCGTTAGCCTCCGCAATGATCCCCCCGGATCCAAATTGCCCCGGTGGGGCAACGGGAGGGGTCGCGGTGGTGGACCTGGCGGCGTGGTATTCGGCCGCGGCGGGGATGTCATCGCGTACATTGCAACTGCAGTTTGGCGGTGCGGGCTTCCCCGGCTACGACCGGCCGCTCTCCGTTGTCGCGCATCTTCTGGCGGCTACGCCCCAAGCCAGACAGGACTGGCTTGCCCGGGCAAGAGCAATTGCCCAGGCGTGCGATGACTGGCCAGCCGACCAGATCGCGGTTCACTGAGTGTTGCTATGGCTCAAGAGTCGCCGCGTGGTGGTGTTGGCGGCCATTGGCCTCGTCTCGCTTGCCGCCATGGCGTGGCCGGGTTCCGGGATACAGGTTTCCTCAAGCCCAGTGGGTGCATCGGTCGCCGTGGCGTGCTTCCTCGCCTTGACTGCCCCGGTGCTTGGGGCGTGGGCCAATGGTCAGGGCGAACCGATACGCGAATGGGTCAGCATCCGCCACGTGAAGACACTCGATCTGGTTCTTATGGTGTTGCTGGTGGCCGGACTTGCCGCCACCGCATTGGTTGCCCATGCCGGTGGCCTCGCGCCCGCGGGGGACATCGCGGGAAGAGCGATGCTGACGTACCTAGGCATGGTGCTCATCGCCTGTCCGGTTGTCGGCTGGCGCCGGGCGGCCCTGCCGCCAACGATCTATCTGCTGACGGTCGCCCTCCTGGGACGCGGGGATGACGCCGGCCATCCGGCGATCTGGGCATGGATTGCGGCGGACGGTGTCGACTCTGGTGCTTGGTGGTTGAGCCTTGGCGTGCTGACCCTCGGTGTTCTTGTCTACACACGGGCCCCTTGGTCTGTGCCCTGGACCTTCGATGAGTGATGCGCTGGCGGTCAGGTCCGGTCGTGTCCCGTCACGTGGTGTAAGTCGGCTTCCAGCCTGATCGCCTCTCAGACGGCCATGCCCTCCTTCAGCAGCTCGGCGAGGGTGGTGCCGGGAACCCCGCCCAATAACCTGGTCATGGAGCCCTGCGGCAGGTAGCGCTTGCCCATCGTCAGCCAACTCGTCGTGCTGCTCGACCAGCAGCGCGGTGCCCAGGCGCAGGAGCGCCTCGCGGTTGGGGCGCAGGAAGATCCCGACGACGTCGTTGCGCCGGGCGAACTCGCGGTTGAGCCGCTCGGGCGGTTGGTGCCGCAGATCTACCCGCCGCCCCCGGCCGAGCCCAGCTCGACCGACTGGGTGGCCGCGCAGTGGGGCTTCGCCTCGCCTCGCCCTGGAAGGCTCGTCAGCTTTGCTTAGGGATGTCCCTACTGGTCATGCCCCGGGGCAGTGACCACACTGCCGCTTGCAGCGCTGACTGACGGGTCGGCGTCAGCAGAAGCAGCGGACCAGCAACCAATCGTGTGGAGGGGCGAGATGCTGCAACGATGTCCCAAGGTCTACGCGCACACGAGGGCCTGCCTTGGCGGGGGCTTTGCGGCGTTCGTCCTCAGTCTCCTGATCGCCGTGCCGGCGCTCGGTGCTGCATGCTACACGTCGAACACCGGCGCGTACGCGGATATCGGAGTCACTAGTTACGGTATCAAGGGAGCGGTCGTCCTGTCGTCCGCGAATGCCGCCAGCGGTGGTGCCATCGCGCATCCAGCACAGCTTCTTTCTTCCGCTGGCGGGGACTTCCTCGGCTGGGGCACCAAGAAGGGTATCGCTATAGCCGGCTGCAGCGCGACGGGGAACGCAAGTTGGTCCATCTATGCAGACGGCACCTCGTACGGTGTGTACTTCTGCGCCAATGGGTACGGCACCGTCGCCAATGGCCACAGCGGCGACACCTTCCAGGTCGTGTATGCGACCTGCTTCTACACTCCTTATGCGCCCGCTTTCGTCTTCTCATGGAACGGCACCAACAAGACCTGCAAGACCATGAACAGCACCACCGCGATCTACAACTCCGGTGGCGGTGAGTCCGTAGCTGTTGCTGGCCAGGACATCACCCAGCGCTACTACGGGATGAAGTACTACAAGCCTGGAACCGGCTGGATGGACTTCTACGCGCCAGCGAAGTGTGCTGACTTCGGCTACAGCGTGGGCTTCAGCAGCTACACCGACTGGACGGTGAACTGACGATGCGGCGAACGATCGCGGCCCTGTCGGTCCTGGCGCTGGCCTTGGTCGTCCCTGCGGCATCGGCTGTCGGCTCCCCTGGGTGCGCTGCCGCCAGCGAACCAGTTTTCGCCTCCACGTCGTTCACGCCAGTCGCAGGCCGGCTGACCAGCCCGATGTTCCCGACCTTCGGGTCAATGGGCGCCGTCCCTGCCCAGACGGCGGCCGCAGCGACCGACTTCCCCGGTTTCGTGATCCCGCCGGGCCTGACCGCGCGGTTCGTTATTCACTTCGGGCAGGCTGCCGGATCCGCCATGTTGATCCTCTCGCCAGGTCCGCTGTCGGCGGACGACACCGTGGTCGATCTGGTCCGCGCTGGTGGACTGGAGATCGTCCGTCAACCACGCGGGAACGGCGCCGCTGCGGACGTCATCGCCGCTGTCGGTCCCCGAGCGGCGCCGCTCAAGGTCGGTCCCTACGACGGAGCAATCGTTCATGGAGATCCCATCGGATCGGATGACGTGCGTCCGTACGAGCTCCATTGGTCGGACGGATCGAACGACTTCATGATCTACGGGAGGCTGCCGGCCGGAGATGTCATCCGGACGGCCCGATCGCTTTACTGTCACTGAGAGCCTGCCTCGAAAATCCTCTCTGAGCGGCTGAGCCGGGGGCCTGGCGCAGGACGACGTCATACCCGAGCTCCTCGAGGCGTCGGGTGAGGCGCCTGGTCACGCGCTCGGCGTCCCGGCGGTCGAAGCAGGTCGGGCCGAGGTCCTCGTAGGGGCGGCCGGTTC
>JAJZQK010000363.1 GCA_021847625.1 Chloroflexota bacterium | reverse complement strand
ATCTCCTTCGTCCTGACCAAGGAAGAGAAGCTGCTGGGAAGGAGCCTCCAGTTCGCGGGTCGTCCGCTCACAGTTGCGGAGATCACCGAACTAGGCCAGATCGACGACCGCGCTGTGGAAGCGGGGCTAGGGACGCTGGTTGATCTGAACCTTACTGTGCCACGAGGCAGCCGCTACCGCCTCGTGACTGACTGGGCTAGTCGCCTCGGCCCCCTCGGCTGGACCTTCCACACGGTCACTCTCCATGGCGAGGGCTCCTTCAACGTTCCCTGCGCCGTCGATTTCCTGCTGCTGACAGCGGGAGCCTACCGTGACCGCGAACTGGTGATCGAGGACTCCTGCGCCCACTGCACCGATCCGATCAGGGTGGTCATCCACCGGGGGCTGCGCGTCGAGGCCGATCCCCCCGAGACGATGATCCTGGGAGGGTCCGGTTGAGGGGATAACACCCTCTTCCGGTCGGAAGAGCACCTGATCGAGTGGACGGACAAGCACGGGGCGCCCGGCTTGGGCGCTAGCAGGAAGAGCGACTGGCTTGCCCTCTTCCCCGAGGCCGCCGCGGGGGAGTTGGGACAGGCTTTCGCCGACCCCAACCAGGACCCCCTGTGGCGCGAGACCTGGACGGCTCCGCTCCATCGCTTCTTCGAGAAGCCGCCTTTTCAAGGCACGGAGGAGAGGTTCGCAGCCCGCTGCAGGGAGATAGAGAAGCGTTGGGGATAGGAGGCAGAGCGGGGCAGGTGCTGCTCACCCCTTTCTCCCTCCAAGAACCGAGAGGATAGACATGGCAACCATTCAACCAACGTGTGAAGTACCCGCGGTGTCCCAGGCCGACCTGGATGCCAGGTTCTTCCAGGGCCTATCAGATCCAACGAGGGTGCGTATCCTGGAGCACTTGGTCCATGGCGAGAAGTGCGTGGGAGAGATTGTGGAAGAGCTCGGCATCCCCCAGAGCAGCGTCTCCACCCACCTGGGCTGCCTGCGCTGGTGCGGCTACGTTTCATCCCGAAAAGAGGGCCGCAACGTTTACTACCAGATGACGGACGGCAGGGTGCTGGAGATCCTGAGGCTCGCCCGGGCCATGATAGCGGACAACGCCCAGGCCATCCTGTCCTGCCAGGTCCTGAAGTAGGACCACCCGAGAGAGAGGAGCGCTCCACATGAGTGCGAGCGAGCAGTTACGAGACGATAGAGGGGGCTTAGCGTGAGACGACATCTACTGCTGGCCGTCGCTGCGCTTACCTGCCCTTGCCACCTGGCGCTCCTGGCGTTCCTGCTGGCGGGCACAGTGCTCGGCGGCTTCATCAGTGCTAACTTTGGGCCGCTGGTGGCCGCCTTTAGCCTCGTGTTCGTTGCAGCAGTCTGGCTCTGGCTCTCTACGCCGGTCGAGACGCCCCCGAATGCGAGGGCAGCCTCGCGGTCTGCGGAGGGCTCGGCCCTGAAGAATCAGGGTGAACATCCGAAGGAGGCTGCGTAACATGGCAGAACGGTTCGACCTCGTGATACTGGGCTCCGGCTCGACGGCCTTCGCGGCCGCACTCCACGCCGCCGAGCTCGGCAAGACCGCCGTCATGACCGAGTCCCGGACCCTGGGCGGGACCTGCGTGAACCGAGGCTGCCTGCCCAGCAAGAACCTGATCGAGGCGGCGCGGATGGTCTGGGAGGCACGACATCCGCGCTACCCGGGACTGCGGCCGTGCAACATCGAGTTCGACTTCGGGGAACTGGTGCGCCAGAAGGACCACGTCATCCACGACTACCGCGACCGCAAGTACAACTCGATCATCGAGGATGCCGACAAGATCAAGGTCTACGACGGCCACGCCGCGTTCGTGAGCGCGCGCGCGGTCGCCGTGAATGGGCGGATCCTTGAAGGCGAGCAGTTCCTGATCGCGACCGGCTCGCGGCCGTCGGTCCCGACGATTGAGGGCCTCGACCTGGTGCCCTACCTGACCTCCGACCTCCTCACCGCTGAGGAGCCGCAGGAGTTGTTCGACCTGCCCCAGTCGCTAGTCATCGTCGGCGGCGGCTACATCGCGCTCGAGCTCGGCCAGATGTTCCATCGATTCGGGAGCGAGGTGACCATCCTCGAGCAGAGCCGGCAGATCCTGAAGGGCTACGAGCCCGAGGTGCCGGCGACGCTGACTCGGATCTTGCGCGAGGAGGGCGCGAATCTAGTGACCGGCGTGCGGGTCCGCCAGGTCTTGCAGGAAGGTGGCGACGTCGTCGTGGTGGGGGAGAAGGGCGGAGCCGAGCGGCGGTTCCGCGCCCAGCGGCTGCTCGTCGCCACCGGGCGCGTGCCGAACACGCACGACCTCGGACTGGACAAAGCCGGCGTCGAGACGGATGCGCGGGGCTTCGTCGTCGTGGACGACGAGCTACGAACGAACGTGCCCTATATGTGGGCAGCCGGCGACGTCATCGGCCGCCACACGGGGAGCCAGCTCGCTACCCCGGTCGGCGCCCATGACGGTGGCATCGCCGCCGACAACGCCCTTGGCGGGCCGCGTCGAAGGGTGAACCACGAGGTGGTTCCGCGCACCATCTTCACTGACCCCCAGGTGGCGGTCGTGGGCCTCACCGATGCCGAGGCCAACGCCCGGGGCCACCGCTGCTGGTGTGGCACCATCCCGATCGAGCTGGTGCCGCGAGCGGGGGCGATCCGCGACCCGCGCGGCATCGCCAAGATGGTGGTCGACGTCGACACGTACGAGGTACTGGGGGTCTCGCTGGTGATGCGAGAGGCAAGCGAGGTGATCCACGAGGCGGCGATGGGTCTGCGGATGGGCGCAAAGGTCGAGGACTTCATCGACCTCTTGCACGTCTATCCGACAATGGCTGAGGCCCTGAAGATCGTCGCGATCAGTCGCTACAAGGACCCGGCAAAGCTGTCCTGCTGCGCCGAATAGGATAGGAAGAGGAGAAAGACCGGTGAGTGAACAGACACTACGGATGCGGGTTGAGGGTATGACCTGTCCGAGCTGCGAGATCCACGTGGCGAGGGCGCTGGAGCGAGCAGGAGCGATCGAGCCTCGGGCTGACTTCCGCCGGGGCGAGGTCCGGCTCCGCGTACCGGCGACCGTCGAGCTGGATGCGCTGGCCCTTGCGGTGCGCGGTGCTGGCTACGAGCCCGGCGCCGTGGAGGTGCTCCCCCCCGAGAGTGCCAGGGGCCCGCGGGCCTCGTCCGGCGATGGGGCGTATTATGACCTGGCGATCATCGGCTCGGGAGGGGCGGCTTTTGCCGCCGCGATCAGGGCCCGGGAAGCCGGAGCCTCGGTCGTCATGATCGAGCGAGGCGTCGTGGGTGGCACCTGCGTGAACGTCGGCTGCGTGCCCAGCAAGACCCAGCTAAGGGCGGCTGAGCTCTTCCACCAGGCGGCCCACCAGCCCTTCACCGGTGCGAGGACGGCTGCGGGTGGAGTGGAACTCGCCCGTCTCGTGGATCAGAAGGACCAGTTGGTGGGTAGGCTGCGCAAGGAGAAGTACGAGGACCTGATCGGCGAGTACGGCTGGGAGCTGATCAAGGGCGAGGCGGCCTTCCTGGACGAGGGGCACCTGGAGGTGGCTGGTAGAACCGTGAGCGCCCGCAGCTTCCTCATCGCCACCGGCGCCTCCCCCGCCGTCCCGCCCATCCCGGGCCTTCAGGAGGCGGGGTATCTCACCAGCACCACCGCTCTGGATCTGAGGGAGCTGCCGAAGAGCCTTGCCGTCATCGGCTCGGGCTACGTCGCCCTGGAAATGGGCCAGCTCTTCCACCACCTGGGAAGCCGTGTCACTCTCATGCAGCGAAGCCCTCGCATCCTGAAGGACTACGAGCCAGAGGTCTCCGAGGCCGTTTTCGAGGCGATGACCGGCCAGGGGATGAGCTTCCTTATCGGGGTGGCCTACGAGCAAGTCGAGCGCACAGACGCGGGCTACCGAGTCATGGTGAAGGCGGGAGGCGAGAGGCGAGTGGTCGAGGCAGAACAGCTCCTCGTGGCCGTGGGGAGACAACCCAACACGGGGGCGCTGCATCTGGACCGGGCGGGGGTGACTCTCGGCGAGCGCGCAGAGGTGCTGGTGGACAGGCAGTTGAGGACCAGCAACCCCAGGATCTACGCCGCGGGCGACGTGACCCTGGGCCCTCAGTTCGTCTACGTGGCCGCCTACGAGGGCTCGCTCGCCGCCGAGAACGCCCTCGGGGGATCGAGATCCGTCGATCTCTCTACCGTGCCCACCGTGATCTTCACGACCCCATCGGTGGCGACGGTGGGGCTGACCGAGGCTCAGGCTAGGGCATCGGGGCTCGACGTCAAGACCTCGGTTCTACCGGCCACCGCCGTTCCCCGGGCCCTGGCGAACAGGGCAACGGAGGGCGTGTTCAAGCTGGTGGCCGACGAAACGACCGGGCGGATAGTGGGAGCGCACGTGGTGGCCGAGAACGCGGGGGAGGTGATCTACGCGGCGACCCTCGCGGTGAAGTTCCGCCTCACCGTGTCCGACCTCACCTCGACCTTTGCACCTTACCTGACCATGGCCGAGGGGCTGAAGCTGGCCGCCCAGACCTTCGGGAGAGATGTCTCCAAACTATCCTGCTGCGCTGCATAGTAGAGGAGTACGAGCGTGACCACCACTGAAGCGCCTTCCACCGGCGCGACGAAGTCCACGGTCAGATTGCCCAGCGGCACGGGAGGGTTCTCTCTGGGTGCCGGGTTCGGAGGTGCCCTAGATCGG
>JAJZQK010000362.1 GCA_021847625.1 Chloroflexota bacterium | reverse complement strand
CTGCTACCCGGCGGCCTCGTCTGCCTGCTTCTGCTTCTCCCGGTAGTCCTCGATCGCCTTGTGGAGGGCATCCGCCGCCAGATTCGAGCAGTGCATCTTGTTCGACGGCAGCCCGCCCAGCGCCTCCGCTACCTGCTTGTTGGAGACCTCCACCGCCTCGTCGAGGGTCTTGCCCTTGACGATCTCCGTCACCATGCTGCTCGTGGCGATGGCGGCCCCGCAACCGAACGTCTGGAACTTGATGTC
The DNA here is from genome assembly GCA_021847625.1 of Chloroflexota bacterium. The sequence goes on along the minus strand of JAJZQK010000362.1, from coordinate 4,485 downwards.
CTCAATACGATCGTTCTTCACCTTTATGTAGATCTTCATCACGTCGCCGCAGACCGGATTCCCTTCCGTGCCCACCCCGTCTGCATCCGGAATCGTGCCCACGTTCCGCGGATTCGTGAAATGGTCCATCACCGCTTCGTTATACATCCGTCATCTCCCCCACTGGTTTATCGGCCGCTCCCCAAACCCGCGGTGCCCTCTCGCCTACTCCCAACGGACAGACGTCCGTCGGACCTGGCTTCGAGCACCTCGACACAGTCGACCACCATCCGGCCTCTCGAGCGAGCGGCCGCGCTCTTCCGAGGGTAATCCGGAATCTATCTTGTGGTCGCCAGAGGCGACATCTCCCTTAGTTTCTGAACGATGCCCGGCAGCACTTCGACGACGCGCCTCATGTCCTCGGCGCTGTTGTCCTGGCCGGTCGTGAGGCGAAGGCTGCCGTGCGCAACCTCGACAGGAATGCCCATCGCCGTCAGCACGTAGGAGGGCTCCAACGAAGCGGACGTGCAGGCGGACCCGCTCGAAGCCGCGATCCCCAGCATATCTAAATGCAGCAGGATCGATTCGCCCTCCACGTAGTCGAAGCAGAAACTGGCGCTGTTCGGCAGCCTTTGCTGCGGATGGCCGGTGAGCCGCGACTGCGGGATGCTCTTCATAATGCCGTCGACGAGGATGTCGCGCATCGCCCGAGCCTGGGCGTTGTTCGATTCCAGGTTCTGGTAGGCCAGATCCAGCGCTGCCGCCAAACCAACGATGCCCGGAACGTTCTCGGTGCCGGCCCGCCGGTTGCGCTCCTGCGAACCACCCTGCTGCTGCGGCCACACGGCGGTACCCCGGCGCACGTACAGCGCCCCCACCCCCTTCGGGCCGTAGAACTTGTGCGCCGACATGCTCAGCAGATCCACGCCGAGTTTGTCGACATCTATGTCCAGACTGCCGGCCGCCTGCACCGCGTCGGTGTGAAACACGATATCCCTGCCCTTCAGCAGCTTGCCGATCTCGGCGATCGGCTGGATCGTCCCCACCTCGTTGTTCGCCATCATTACCGTCACTAGAATCGTCTCGTCGTCCAGAGCCTTGACCAGTTGGTCGAGGTCGACGACGCCGTATCTGTCCACCGGCAGGTAGGTAATCCGGAACCCGAATCGCTTTTCCAGGTGCTCGCAGGTATGGAGCACGGCATGGTGCTCGATCTTGGTGGTAATTATGTGGTTGCCCTTCTTCCGACGGGCAAAAGCGACGCCCTTGATGGCTGTGTTGTCCGACTCGCTGCCGCCGCTGGTGAACACGACCTCGTTCGGCGAAGCGCCAAGCACGCTCGCGACCTTCTCCCTTGCATTGTCGAGCGCTCTTCGGGACTCTCGAGCGAGGGCGTACACACTCGAAGGATTGCCGAACTTCTCCGTGAAGTAGGGCAGCATAGCCTGCGCCACCTGGGGATGGACGGCGGTGGTCGCAGCGTGGTCTAGATATATCAAGTGGCCAGCCTCCATAGTTGCTACATCTCTCCTTCCGGAACGGAATCGACGTTATCGTCAGGCCGGCCTTCGCCCTCGCTAAGGTCGGCCAGCATCGTGCTGTCTAGAACCTCGGCCATGCTGTCACGCAGGCGAAGCCACATGTTCTTGGTCGTGCAGATAGCCTCTCGGCCGCAGCTCCCTTCCGTGCCACCATCGCCGACGCAGGCAGCGATCAACAGCGGCCCCTCCAGGGCGCGCACGATATCCCCCGCGCTGATCTCCGTGGGAGAACGCGACAGTTCGTAACCGCCGTGCGCGCCGCGCGACCCTTCCACCAGGCCTGCCCGGCGGAGGGTGCTCATTATCTGCTCTAGGAATGCCTGCGACAGCCCTTCCCGCCGCGCTATCTCGTTCAGCGGCTGAGGCCCCTGCCCGTACGATCGCGCTAGCTGCGCCATCGCCCGCAGACCGTAATGCCCACGCGCGGATAACTTCATGCCGCTTTCCCCTAATTCCAACTAGTTTAGTCGGAAATTAGTATACCAGCGCGCCCGACCGTTGTCAACGAGCAACCCGTCGCCCTGGCGCGGTGCGGCAGAACGAGACTGACGACCGCTGGACGGCAGGTAGGCCCGGCACGACGCGTCGGCGAACGAGGCCCCTCGTCACTCCCAGATGTTCGGTATGCTTAATTTGCTAGCTAGCATTCACCTTATCCAAGCCCAATCCATTGACTTCACGGTCGGCGCGGATTATAATGCCCGCTAGTAAGGCACGGCCTTGCTTGGTGACCGGGCAACACTGATGCTCTGGCAACCGACGAGACGAACCAGGGAGAAGAAGCGATGCCACTGGTCGGGGACTCCAATCGAATGCCGATAAACCGTCTCCTCCAGATCCTCGGCTCCCAGCGTAGATCAGGCCTACTCACCGTACGCTCTGGCCGGGATACTCTCCAAGCATACATTCATTGCGGCCGCCTGGAAAGTGGCCAGTTGACCCGTGAGGTGGCCTCCCCTGAAGCGTTGGCCGACTCCAAATTGCCACCCGAGGACCGCGAGTCCGCCGAGCGAATGGCACGCGGCGGCGAGATGGGGACGGTGTTGCTTCTGGATTTCCTTGGTCTCTCTTCCCAGCGGGAATCGCTGGCCGATCTCCGAGAACGGGCCCTCGCCGCTCTAGAGAAGGCCGCCGGCTGGAAGAAAGCGGAGTTTCGGTTCGAGGCAGGGGTCGAGGCGCCTTCGCAGATGATCGGCTTGAACGTGCCGGTTTGGCGCGTCGCCGACCGCTTGCGGAAGGCCGTCTGAGCCGGGCCTAGGGCCCGTGCTCGGTAGAGCTTTCACTTGACGAGGGTGAGGCTGCGGGCGCCCCAGTAGGTGGCCCCGAAGCGTTACGTACGCCGGATCATCGAAGCGGCCTCGCCCGCTCGTATCACTTACTTTCTGCGCTGGTCTTCGGCGAAGGGTGCGAACGTTGGGCTAGCCCAAGTCGAGGTGACAGCGGTGGAGGGGAACCTACGATGAAGAACGGATTCGGATTGATGGGCAATGACGGAGCGCCGGGAGGTTCGGCGTCTAGTCCGCGCAGGGGCTCCCGGCGGGTGAAGGCTCTTGCCGGTGTACTATTATCCCTATCCCTGCTGGTCGCCAGCTGTGCCGCTCCTACCTCATCCAACGAGCCAACCTCGCCCGCGGATGTTCCTTCCTCTCAGCCGACGGCGACGGCCACGAGTGCGCCAACGCAAGCGGCCGGCCCCGTGGCATCGCCCGCGGCGGCCTCGACTGCCGATCAGCAAGGCACAACGGCAATCCTCGCGGCTGGGTCCAACTCCGGGGTCGCAACTCTACCCTCGGCATCGACGCCAGCGTCAACTGAGACGCCAACCACTCGCAAGGAGGTCACCGTCCACGTCGTGGAGGCCGGTGATACGGTGAACGGCCTGGCCCAAGAATTCGGTATCGACGCGGAGACAATAGTCCTCGCCAACGACCTGGGCAGTGAGGATCAACTGGCCATCGGCCAGGAGCTCACCATTCTCCCGGTGTCCGGCGTTCTCCACGTCGTCCAGGAGGGCGATACACTCGACGGGATTGCCAATATGTACGCCACCGACGTCGCCAAGGTCGCGGAGTTCAACGGCCTCACCGACCCGGATCAGCTGAAGGTCGGCAGACAGCTGGTGGTCCCCGGCGGCCGAGTGTCCTCCCGTTCTCTGTTGGCCTCGCGCTCGGGCGGGCGGAGCGGCCCCCTCAAGCCTGCCACCTACGTCGTCCAGCCTGGGGATAGCCTGGTCGGCATATCCGAGCGCTTTGGCATCGACGTCGAGACCTTGCTGTGGGCCAACGACGTGTCCGACCCGGACACGATCGTCCCCGGAATGGAACTAGTCGTTCTGCCCGTCAACGGTGTGCTTTACACGGTGCAGCCGGGCGAATCCGTGGTCTCCATCGCGGAGCAGTTCGGGCTCGACCCGCAGGAGGTGATGATGGCCAACGGCGTCGACGACCCCCAGGCCCTGCAGATTGGCGCCAAGCTCCTTCTGCCAGGCGGTACACCCGTCCGGGAGGAGCCTGCAGCCACGCCTGAATCCACGCCAACGCCCGCACCCGAGCCGCCGGCCGCCGTCGCTGAGCCCGAGCCAGTGACTGCTCCCTCGCCAGCGCCGGCCCAGCCGGCTCCTGAGCCCACGGCCGAACCTGCTCCCGCGGCTGCTCCGGCCGAGCAGGCCCCGGCTGAGCCTGCTCCAAGTAGAGGGCAGTCCATAGTAAGTGTGGCCAGCGAGTACCTCGGCTATCCCTACGTGTGGGGCGGCACGTCGCCGTCGGTAGGCTTTGACTGCACGGGCTTCGTCTACTGGGTAACCAACAAGCGTTTGGGTCTGCCGATACCGCGGGACCTCTGGGGACAGCTCGGTTCTGGGACTCGCGTAAGTCGCGCTCAGGTGCAGACCGGCGACCTCGTGTTCTTCCAAAACACGTACCAGGCCGGCCTCTCTCACGTCGGCATCGCCCTGGACAACGACAGG
>JAJZQK010000361.1 GCA_021847625.1 Chloroflexota bacterium | reverse complement strand
CCCCCGCTTTGCGAAACCATTTCGGCGCTTTCCGCTCCCTCTAACTTGCCTTTTATCTTCCCGGAAGCAACGTCGAGCGCACTCGCTTGGCGAGCGAGGCGTAGGTGGTGGCCCTTTCCTGGCAGAACTGCTCCAGGATGGTCGCCAGCTCCTCGACGTCGGCGATCTCCTCGGGGCGTTTGCTCGCGATTGCCCCGTTGGCGTAGAGCCGCAGAATCAGATTCCCAACCTCCCCCCGGACTGGTATGCGTGTGCCGTCGGCAAACTCGACGTACGGGCCGTCGTAGTAGCCGTCCGGACTGTAGATGACGTGCCTCATTGCTTGCCTTCCTGCTCAGACATGTTAGTTGTGGCGATCCGTGGCCAGCAGAAGCTCCCTGACCTTCGCCAGTAGATCATCGATGTCGAAGGGTTTGGTGATGATCCGACCGGGCCCGTGCCAGCCGATGGTAGACGTCCGCGCGTCCAGCAACAGCAACAACGGGATCAGCCGACCTGCCCCTATCGCGCCGAGCGCGTCCATGAGTCCCTCCGCCGGCCAATGGGGCGGAGGCACATCGATCATCAGTAGGTGGGGCTGCCAGAGACGTGCCTCGGCAGCCATCGCGGCCGGCGTCGGCACGCAGCGCACGGCGCATCCCTCGCCGACCAAGATGGCTGCCAGCAGCTGGGCAAGGTCGTCGTCCGGCTCCAGGACGAGCACCCGCCAGAGCGCATCATAATCTACAGCCACCGGTCGCCTCTCCTCTCACATCCAAATTCGATCAGCCAAGTGCCCAAGGCACCTGGCCGCCGCGGGATACCTACCGCGCAGGAGGATTGGCAGGGGTATTGGGGAAAGCCCGTCCGTGCTCGCGGGCAGACCGCTCGGCGGGGAACTCCGACGGCGCGTCCGCGAGGTAGCCAAGGTCCAAGGGCTCGTTCTGATGGGGCCATGTCGGCCCAGCGAGCCTCTTGGGGATGGCCGCTGCTTCTTGCTCCAGACTATCGAATCCATCATCCATAGCCACGCGTTCCCATCGATATGGTCGCATCGCCAATGAGGTTTGCGCCGCCGGCTGCGAGTCCATTCAGCAACAGCGGCGGGCAGCTCAATGCTGGGTCTCCCAAGCGCGGTCAGCCGCCCTCGGATAGGAAGGGACCACCAACAGATAGCGTTGGTCCCTGTTGGTGAAAACCGCGAACAGCACGCGGCTTCCCTTGGCGGCCGTGAGAAAGGCGAGGACTCACCGAATGCCCAGCCTGGGACCGGGCTAGCCCGCCAGACAACGGATATCACTTGCTTATCTACTACTCCAGTGTATAGCTGGAATCACTAGGTGTCAACACAGTGGGCGTACACACTGGTGGTCCCTCTATTGCCCGCCGTCGCCTCGCCCGCACGCATGCCTAGGTGGACAGAGGAAGCCGCCGGGGCGCCACGCGTCAGTGGCAGGCCAAGCACGCCCGGGGAAACATTGCCAGCTTCGCGCAAGTTTCGCATATCTCGTAGGGTTGACCCGCTGATTTGCCCGTCGTTGGCACTGCACTTGCATTACAATGCGTGCCAACGACCGTAGTAGTGACGTTTCGCCGGACGAGGCTCGCCACGTCCAAGAGGGGGAGCCACCCCATGACCGACGGCAGTGACGGAACCGGCACCGACAGACTACGCGATCAGCTGCGCCGCGCCAACGAGCGACTGGTCGTCATCACTGTCGAGGCGCAAAGGGAAGCGGAGCAGGCGCGAAAGAGCCGGGCGGAGATGGAGGCTATCTTCGAGGCTACGGTGGACCTCCTGCTCGTCAGCGATACCAACGGCGTTGTCAGGCAAGCCAATCCGGCCGCCGTCGCCACCTTCGGCTTCGACCCCACGGGCCTCCACTGCCGGGAGCTGGCCGGCCGCTTGTCGATGCGCCACCCCGACGGGTCTCCCCTAACAGACGCGGACTTGCCCGGCAATAGAGCGATCGGCGACAAAGTCTCGGCCCGCCAGCGGTACCTCTTCACCAACGCCGCAGGGAAGGAGTATGTCGTCAGCGTCGCCGAGTCGCCCTTGACCGTGCTGGGCCGGCCCGCGGGCGCTATCGCCATCTGGAGCGACGTCACCGAGCGCGAACAGCTTCTGGCCAGGCTTCAGCACGAGCTTGCCGAGCGCCGGCAGGTAGAGGCGTCGCTGCGCCGCACGACCTCGGAACTGGAGGCCATCTTCCAGGCCCTCCCCGACCTCTACTTCCGGGTGGCCGCCGACGGCACCTACCTCGACGTGCGCGCCGGACGCCTGGCCGACCTCATCGCTCCGCCTGACGAACTCCTTGGCAAACGAGTGAGCGATGTGCTGCCGGCTCCGGCCGCCACCCTGGTGATGGACGCCGTGGCCCAGGTAATCCAGAGCAACTCGCCGGCGTCCGTCGAGTACTCGCTGCCACTCCCCGGCGGGGAGCAGGTCTTCGAAGCAAGAGTCCTGCCGTTCGAGGACGGGCAGGTCGTCGCCGTCGCCCGCAATATCACCGCCCGCCGCCGGTCCGAGAGGGAGCGGGAGACGCTCGCCTCCGTCGTAATGGACCTCAACGCCAGCAGGAAGTTGTCGCAGGTCATCCCCACCGTCACGAGGCGGCTGCAAGAGGCGCTCGGCGGAGAAGACGGGTCGCTCTGGCTCTTCAATAGCGACAGTAACCGCCTTCATTGTGCGCTGGAGCTTCCGCCCAGGGACCGCGCCCGCGGCGTACTCGACATCGAGAAGATGCCCAACGCCAAGCGCGTCGCCGAGACCAAGAAAGCCGCCTATGTCACTTCTGCCGAGGGGGCGGGAGACGAGAGATGGTGGATTCACCACTTGCGCATCCATGGCTCGCTCATCGTTCCCTTGGTCTTGGATGATCGTACCATTGGCCTGATGTTCGTCAACTTCATACGGGCAGACTACCGGCCCACCGAGGATGACCTGGCCTTCGCGGAGACCATCGCCGCGCAATGCGCCCTGGCCATGGACCGGGCACGTGTCTACGACGCGGAGAGGGTCGCCCGCGACCAGGCGGAGCGGGAGCGCGAGCGGGCCAGTTCCCTGGCCGCCGACGCCCAGCGCCGGGCGGCAGAACTGGACGCCACCTTCGCCTCCACCCCCCAGGGGCTCATCGTCTACAGCCGTGAAGGCAACGGCCACGTCGTGCGGGCGAATCAGGCGGCAATCGAGGTTCTGGGCTACTCACCAGAGGAATTCACGCTGCCGGTCGGCGAGCGCTGGGCGAAGCTGCATGCGGAAACGGAGGACGGCAGGCCATTCCCAGCCGAGGAGATCCCGGCAAGGCGAGCCCTGCGGGGCGAGACGGTCCAGGGCAGCATCTGTGTGCTACACCCGACGTCGGACCGAGCGGTCTGGCTCTCCGTTGGGGCGGCCCCCATCCGCGACCCCGAGGGTCGGGTGCTGGGGGCCATCAGCACCTACACGGACATCACCGCCCTCAAGAGTGCCGAGAAGGAGCTAGCCCAGGCCAAGGACACGGCCGAACAACACGCCGCCAAGATGGCAGCTTTGATGGCGAGCCTGCGCGACGCCATCCTCGTCGTTGACGCCGCGGGCAACGTCGTCGTGCGCAACCAGGCCAGCGCGGAGCTAACCGGCGTCCCCGACGAGCAGGTAAGGAACGTCCTCGACCGCGACCCCTCCCACTTCTTCCTCCTGGACGGCAACCCATTGCCCCGCGACAAGTGGCCCGCCGCCCGGCTGCTGCGCGGCGAGCCGGTGGAAGACACGGAGTACGTGATAGAACGCCCAGATGGCAGTAAACGCAGGGTGGTCTCCACCGGCAGCGTGGTGTACGACGAGCAAGGACGGATCGTCCTCGGCATCGTCGTCACCCGCGACATCACCCGCGTGCGGCAGCTGGAGGAGGCCCGCGAGGAAGTGGTGCGGGCCATCTCCCACGACCTCCGCCAGCCGTTGACCGTCATCCAGGGGCAGGCGCAGCTGCTGGGGCGGGCGATAGAAAAGGAAGGCGGGGACCCCTACAAGGAGGCAAGCGTGGAGGCGATCGTCGCCAGCTCCCGGCGCATGACGGCGATGATCAAGGACATGGTGGACTCGGCCCGCATGGAGGCGGGGCAGTTGGAGCTCCATAAGCGGCCCACCGACCTATCCCACCTCCTCGCGGACATCCTCTCCCGGGCGGGCGGCCCCGAGGCCCAGGCCCGTCTCCACCTTGCCGCGCCCGACGGCATCCCGCCCACTCCGGCCGACCCGGAACGCCTGGAGCGGGCGGTGGTGAACCTCGTTACCAACGCCCTCAAGTACGCGCCGGAAGAGACGCCGGTGTCCGTCAGGCTCGAGCGGGCCGACGGCGAGGTCGTCATCTCCGTGGCCGACCAGGGCCCGGGCATCCCGCCGGAGGAGCAATCGCGCCTCTTCGAACGTTACTACCGCTCGGAAACGGGCAGGAAGGGAGAGGGGCTTGGCCTGGGGCTCTACATCTCCCGCCTGATCGTCGAGGCTCACGGCGGCCACATCTGGGTGAAGAGCCAGCTCGGCAAGGGCAGCACCTTCTCCTTCACCCTGCCCTTGGCCTAAGCTCCCGTTCGGATCAACCCCCACCTGCCGGACGCGCCGAGATGCGCGGCCGTTTCCTATGAATTCAATGTTATTGCTCAGGGATAATGTCCGCTAACTGCTCAGCGATAATGTCCGAGTCAAGTGGCAGAAGGCCTCAAGTGCCGGCAAAGAGCCAGGCGCGCTGCTTGGCCTTAGCCCGTGGATCGGGCGCCT
>JAJZQK010000360.1 GCA_021847625.1 Chloroflexota bacterium | reverse complement strand
TCAGGTCGACCAGGCTCTGCAGCTCGGCCACCTGATCCTGGGCCAGCGCCTTCGTGGGAAAAAGGTACAGCGCCCGTGCCTCCGGCTCGGCCAGGATGCGATTGAGCACGGGGAGGTTGTAGCACATCGTCTTGCCCGAGGCGGTGGGCGTCACCACGACGACGTGCCGGCCGGCCAGTACCTGTTCAATTGCCGTCGCCTGGTGGGAGTACAACGACTCGATGCCCCGCTGGCGCAGGGCGGCGACTATGAGCGGATCCAGCTCGGCGGGAAAGTCCGCGGTGATGGCGGGCCGCGCGGGCAGATGCTGGCAGGCGGCTACGCTTCCCGCCTCTCTTTGCAACAGCTGATCGACGACCTGGACGAGGTTCACGGTGTCTCCTAGATAAGATGCAGCTGGCCTTGCTCCTGTTCGATGACAGGCTGGAGGCCGACTATGCTGCCGATGTTGTACTGGCTGGCATCCTCCGCCTGGGCGAACCGGCGAAGATGACGATACTTGACGAACTGCCAGCCGTCCTCTTCGAGCCGCTGCACGAGCCACGGCAGGCGCTGGAGCTTCTTGATAAGCAGAGCGACGCGCTCATCCCAGACCACGAGGTAACGTCGCGCATTCGTGCGCAGCCGCCGACCAACGATGGCCTCGCTCAACATCGCCGTCCACTCGACCTCGAATATCCAGGTCGAGGCCTTGCCATCGTACCAGATGACGTCGACATCGCCCGCCTGCGCCCCGCCAAAGAGGGTGGTCGGGCTCGCGAAGCGCTCGCTCATGCTGAGAAGGTGACCGAGGGTATCGCCCTTGTAGGGGCGTTTGGCCTCCTCGCGCGAGATCCACACCTTGTATCCGAAGCGCCGGCCCAGGTCGACTAGCGTGGCAATCATCCGCGAATGCTCGCTCAGCCGCTGAGGCAACTGGTTCTCCCGGCGCAGCGTCCAATAGGCGTGCTCGTCGCGGACACCATAGGATGCCAGGCACTCCTCGATCCAGCCGGACTGGGGCAAGCCCAGGCCCGAGAACAGCTCGTGCACTATCCGCACGACGTTCTGCTCGGCCACCCTCCGGCTCGTGCTGAGCAGGGTGTACACCGCCCACTCCACGCGATCACTCAACGGCAGAGCCTCCGGCTGGGGCCGGGAGAGAGCCCACGCCGGGGGCCTGGTCTCCCATTGTACCACCATCCCGATCCTCGCGGCACGCTCCAGCCGGCCGGTGATTTCGTCGTCCAACGCCTGGGCCGCGGCCACGCCGTCGAACCCCCTCTCGGCGAGGAAAGGAAGGAGCAGGTTCGCGCGTCCAAGTTCCTCCAGCGCTGCCAGGTGCAACCAGGCGTAGACGGTCGGCTCCGCCCGCAGGGCGAGCACGTCCTGCGTCCCTTTGTCGATATGGGTGGCCACCAGGTTGGCGATAGCCCCGGCGGACATCTCGTCCGGGGCCTCGCTCGGTACGTTGGCGAGGTTGCGGAAGACGACATAGTAGTATCCCGCCCCTTCGCTCTGGGCAGGCTCGGGGTCGGCGCCCTCAACCGGCTGGCAGAGGATGCGGTCCAAGTGCAGGCCGGCCGCGGCCCCGGCCAGCACCAGCATGTCACAGTGGCGGAGGCTCTCGGCGGTGACGACGAACACCACCCTCGCGCCGTCCCGCAGGGTCGGCCGCAGGCCGCGCAGGGCTATTGCTACCGCCCGATAGTAGTCTCCCCAGTCTATGGGCCGTGGGGAACATGGTATCTGTTCGAGGGCGCGTGCCTGCTGCACGCCGAACAGCCAGCCCGACCAGAGGTAGGAGAGGCACAGGAACATACCGTGGGCGGGACCGGGCGGCGCCGTGATCACTAGGCTCACGCTGTTTTCAGGCAGGTCCTTGGCCAGGTGGCGAGCCGCCCGGCGTAGGACGATGGCGTTGGGCTGGCCTCCCAAGCGGCCGTAGGCGCTGGGGTCGAGCACGCGCTCCACCGAGGCGGCCAGGCGCGGCGGGGAGCGGTCGGCCCCCCGGGACTCGTAGTGGTGACGTAGCGTGCCGCAGGCCTCGGCGAAGCGGCGCCAGACGTTGCGTTCGCGAAAGCGCGGGCGGGGTCGCAGGTCGATGTCCGTCCGTCCGCGCTCATCAATCCCTTCCCCTTCCAGATTGCTGCAAGCGGCCAGGCATTCCAGGAGGGCCAGCTTGAGGACGCTCTGCATGTTCGGGCCCTCGCCACCGTCCTCGATGCGGCGGAGGAGGGTTGCCAGCACGTAGACGGCGCGCGGGGTGTAGAGGTCGAGCATCTGTACGGCCAACTCGCGATGCTCATCCCCCTCCCGGCCGAAGCGGTCGAGCACGTACCAATAGTGGAACCCGCGCGGCTTGATCTCCGCCAGCCGGGCCAGGTCCGCTTCCATGACCGGCGCGGGCTCGGCCGCTCCCGCCTCGCCCAGGTGGCAGGCCTTGCACACGCACACCTTCAGCACCGGTTGGCCTACCTTGCGGTCCCAGATGAACTCGCTCGCCACCGTCTCCGCGCCGCAGCGCGGGCAGAGGGTGGAATAGAGGCCGTCGAGATGGCTCGCCAGCGGCGTCTCTGCCTGCTTTGCCTCCGACAGCCTGGTGAAGGCCAGGTGCAGCTCGTGCCCCGTGACCATCAGCATCGTCGTACGGGCCACGAAGGAAGTGAGCGGGTTGAGGTCGGAGAGGGCGGCCTTACGCCCGTTGCGCGCCGCCGCCCGCGCCACCGAGTCAGTGTGGGCAAAAGGATCCAGCACCATCTCGCCGGGTGCCGTGTAGGCGTTTATGTAGGCATCCAGGACGTTGGCGGGCAACGGCAACAGATAGCGCCCGAGCGCGCCGGGATACGGGGACCGCTCGGGGGGAAGGAAACTGGCTATCTCCTCTGCTGCCGGGGATGGCGTCGTCATCGGCTATTCCTGATCACACTAGTCGAGAGTCGGCAGGGGAGGTCCTCCACGCCCCGCCGACCGCTTTCACTGACCGCCAACAGGGCAGACGCGCAGGCAGTGTCCCATACAAGCGGACCCCCGCTGGCTCTGGCGGCAGAGGGTCCAGTCGGTGCGCGATACGGGGTCCAGCCACAGGTGGTCCTCCTCCACGCCGGGCAGCAGGCGCAGCGCGTGGGCCGGGCACTCCTCCACGCAAGCCCCGCACGCCTCGCCGAGGCATATCTTCGCCGCTCGCAGGATGCCCGGTTGCAGTTCGGCGGTGGTGATAACCGAGTTGAAGCGGACGCGCGGGCCGTAGCGCTCGGTGACGACCACGTTGTTCAGCCCGAACTCGCCCAGGCCCGCCCGCACGGCGGTGTGCCGCTGCGAGAACATGCCGGGTATCCCGCCTATGCTGCTGTTCGTCGGTATCGTGCCGTAGGTCGCCGGGAAGAAGAGGGCGCTGTGACCGCTGTCCTCCAGGAAGTTGGCGAGCAGCAGCGCGATCTGATTCAGGCGGTCGTTGACGACATCGTAGCCGGAACGCTTGTAGAACAGTTCCCGCAGCGCCTCGACGCGAAGCTCGTCGGGGATGAGGGGCGAACCCCGCAGCAACTCCGGCCACTCGCTCACCCGCCTTAAGAGACGCACGCCGATGCTGACCACGGACCGCGCCCCAGGCAGGAGGTCCGCCGGATGGTGGCCCTGCGGAGCCCCCGCGAAGAGCTCCACCGGGGCAACGCCCACCAGGCTCGCCCCGTTAAGGGTAGCCATCTGCTTCAGTTCTTGTGTGAGATCCATCGCAGCACACTCCTAATGCCGAAGGCGCGGCTTTGCCGCCCCGTGGCCACTCTGATCTGCAAACGATCGTTCCCCAAACGGCCTGCGCCCCGCCAACGAGTATACCATCCCCCCAACCGGCGCTCAAGAGCTGCACAGGGCGACGTCAGTATCAATGCGCTTGCTTTCGATGGGAAACCGTCTAGGGGGAGGTCGCTGCTTATCGTCGGCGCCGCTGGGTCCGGCTATCGCCGTAGCCGTGGCAACCCTCCATCATCCCCGGAGCTCTTGGCTCTCTAGTCCCCGGAAGGGGCGGCCGCCCTTGCGGTAGACATCAGTCGCGCCGCCACGCCGGGGACCTGGCGGACCTTGCGCGGAGCCGACAACCACAGCCCGGCCACGGAGGCGAAGGCAGCAACGATCGTCATGATCAAGGACGGCTCGTACCCGCCCGTGAGGTCGAAGAGCAAACCGCTGGCCCAGGGGCCGATGGACGACCCCAGGCCGCCCCCCACGCAGAGCACGTCGTAGACCGCCCCGAACCGTTTGCCTTGGAAGAGGTCGGCCGACGTAGAGGAGCCGAGCGGCGAGTAGACGCCGTGGCCGACTCCGAAGAGGGCCGCGTAGACGTAGGTCTGCCGGACCTGTGAGGGGTCGGCGATGGTGCCAAGGATGAGGACCCCGGCTACTATGCTGCCCATCCCGAGGGTATAGGCGATCTCGCGGCCAAGCCGGTCCGAAACCCAGCCCCCAGAGGATCTTGCCCACGAAGCGAAGATGCCGAGTGCGCGGTCTTGCGAAACCCTATCCCAGTCTAGCGCAATAGCACTCGGAAAGTCAACCTTACCGCAGAGCCGGTGACCCGGCCACCGAATCTGAGGACGCCATAGGCCAGATAGGAGAGGTCAAGGTCCACCGCCGAGAGCCGCCGCACAACGGCGTGCCACCAGTTGACGACGACCACCGGTTGCCCGACCCCTACACTCAGTTCCTCGTCGAGCGCCGAGAGGGAGTTCGCCAGGGCGACGACCTCGCCGCCGGCCACGGACGCCTCCCTGT
>JAJZQK010000359.1 GCA_021847625.1 Chloroflexota bacterium | reverse complement strand
CACCGCGTCTTCCTCTATACCGACGGTCTGACCGAGGAGCAGGCCACGGCCGCCCACATGATCTGGACGCGTGACGTCGGCGCCACCGTGCGCCGGTTGCTGGCCGAATACGGCCCCGAAGCGACGCTCGGCGTGCTACCTGAGGGGCCGCAGACGATACCGTACGTGAAGAACGATGAACGTATTCCCTCTCGGTGAGGGACGTGTTCCCTCGCGCTTTGGCAGAGGGTTGGGGTGAGGGTCTGCTGTGAGGACGCCTGGCGGCGAACACTGGCCGCCGCCAGGCGTTCGCGCTACTCCTGCTTCTTCTGCCGCGCCTGAGACGCGTCGAAGATCGCTCCGAAGGCCGTCCCCAGCGACAGTCCGAGGGCAATCCAGACGCCGTTGCCGGTCGACGCGCTCATGAGGACACCAAACAGCAGGCCGAACGAGATCCCAGTAGTGATACCGTCTTGCGCTTTGCGATTCGCCATGGCCTACACCTCCCACGCCACTCTGCGCTAGTTTGGTCGCGGCGCGCGAAGCCGGCGCCGCTCGCCACGTCGTAGTGTAGACGAACGTCGTCCGGTCGCTACTGACCACCTGGCCTGAGCCCCACCTGCCCTGGTGGCCAGTGATGGATGGCCTCGTCCCGGTTTGCCATTGCCGCACGTACAGCTAGCAACAAGGCCGGAGGGGCTTTCCCCTCCAGCCTTGCCAAGAACCAGGACGATTGGCGATCTGCCGGCTAGCCTCTCCGGTTACTCATCACTTATCACTCATCCCTCATCACTCGTTAGACGCCCAGCAGCCTGGTGCGCAGTTCGATGTCGTCGGCCAGCGTCTTGGCCGGGCCCTCCCAGATGATCTGCCCGCTGCTCATGACGTAGGCCCGGTCGCAGAGCGCCAGCGCCAGCGGCGCGCTTTGTTCGACCAGGAGGATGGTGACCTGGCCGCGCAGCTCCTGGATCATGTGCGCCACCTCGGCCACGATGGCCGGCGCCAGGCCCTCCATCGCTTCGTCTAGGAGCAGCAGCCGCGGGTTGGCCATCAGGGCGCGGGCGATGGCCAGCATCTGCAGCTCGCCGCCGGAGAGATTCTCGCCCCGCCGGCCCCTCAGCGTCTCCAGCTTGGGGAAGTGCTTGTAGACCGTCCTCAGGTCCCAGTGGCTGCCCGCGCGCGCCCGCCGGGCGATGCCCAGGTTGTCGCCGACGGTCAGGTTGGGGAAGATGCGACGACCCTGCGGTACGAGCGCTATGCCCATCCGGCCGATCACTTCCGGCCCCTGCCCGGAGATCTGCTGGCCGCCGAAGTAGACCTGGCCCTCCCGCGGTGGTACGGTGCCCACGATGCTGGAGAGGGTGGTCGTCTTGCCCACGCCGTTGCGGCCCAGTAGGCAGACCGCCTCGCCCTCGCGCACCTCGAGGGAGACGTTGTGCAGAACGTGGCTCTTGCCGTAGAAGGAGTTGATCCGGTCTACCCGCAGGATGGTCTCGCCGCTGGTGACCGTCCGCGGGCCCTTGGCGGTGAGCTTCACCTCTTCCATTTGCGAGGCGCCGAGGTACGCCTCCTGGACTAGGGAGTTGCCTTGAATTTCAGCGGGCGTGCCCCGGGCGATGACCTTGCCCTGGTGCATCACGGTAATGCGGTCGGACAGTTCCAGCACCCGGTCGACGTCGTGCTCGATCAGCAATACCGTGCGCTCGCCCGCCAACTGCCGGATCAAGTTGGCGATGCGGGTGCGTTCGGCGGGCGACAAGCCGGCCAGGGGCTCGTCCAGCATCAGCATTTTGGGCGTCGTCGCCAGGGCGATGGCTATCTCCAGCAGTCGCTGGTCGCCGTGGGAGAGGTTGGCGGCGACCGCCTTCTCCATTCCCACCAGACCGACGAGCTCCAGAGCCTCCCTTACCTTCTCGTTAACGCCCTCGAGGTTGTCGGGGTCGGCGTTGAGGCTGAAGGCGTACTTGCTCTTGGCCTGGGCCGCGATGCGCACGTTCTCAAAGACCGTCAGGTCTTTGAATATGCTGATGATCTGGAACGAGCGGGCGATGCCGTGGGCGATGATCTCGTAGGGCGGCTTACCGGTAATCTCTTGGCCCTCGAAGGTTATCTTGCCGCCGTCCGGCGTCAGCATGCTGTTCAGGCAGTTGAAGAGCGTAGTCTTGCCGGCGCCGTTGGGACCGATGATCGAGTGCAGCTCCCCCTGGCGCACCGAAAGGTCCACGTTGTCCACCGCCACCAGCGCGCCGAATTTCTTGGTCACCCCAGAGCAGGCGAAAATCTCTTCGCCGAGCGGCGCCCTGGGCCGCGCGGGCTCCGGCGCCACGACTGCCTCCTCCGAGGCGCCGCCGATGGGCTTCACCGGGGCCGGTGGGGCCGCGGCCGGCCGCACCAGCGACCAGAGCCGCTGCACGATGCCCACGATGCCCGCCGGCGAGAAGACGATGAACAGCATGAACACGAAGCCGAAGAAGATCAGCCAGTTTTCCGTGTAAGACATCAGGTAGTCACGCAGGAAGACGTAGAAGGCGGCGCCGAGCATGGGGCCGATGAAGCTGAACATGCCGCCGACGATGGTCATGGCAGCGATTTCGCCAGAGCGGACCCCGCTCAGCGTATCGGCGTACATGAACTCCAGCACGTAGGCGTACATCGCGCCGCCCACCGCGGTGAAGAAGGCCGAGATCGAGAACGCCAACCACTTATAGCGCTGGGTATTGTAGCCCACCGCCTTGGCGCGCGGTTCGTTTTGCTTGATCGCGGCCAGCACGCGCCCGAAGGGCGAGCGCACGATGCTCCACATCACCACCATCAGGATCAGCGTGAAGAAGGCGACGAAGTAGTAGAAGGCGAGCTTGTCCCTGACGTCGATGAGGCCGAACACCGGTAGGCGGGTGAAGCCGCCCAGGCCGCTCTCCCCACCCGTCACGCCCGTCCAGGCATAAGCTATGTAGAAGAACATCTGGGCAAAGGCCAGCGTCAGGAGGGAGAAATATACCCCGCGTCGCCTGAGAACCAGGTAGCCCTCCGCCACGCCGACCAACGTGCCGACGATCACGCCGCCCAGCATTGGCACGAACATGTCGTGCATGAAGTGGATCTGGAGGATTGCCGCTGTATAGGCGGCCGTGCCAAAGAAGACGCCGTGACCGAAGGAGAGCAAGCCGGTGTAGCCGCACAGCAGGTTGAAGCCTAGGCCGACGATTGCCCAGACCAGGACCTCGGTGGCTATGGAGTAGGTCGTGCCGATGCTGGTGGCGATGAAGGGCAGGACCAGCACCACGATGGCGACGTAGGGCAGGGGATGCTTCAAGTATTTCATCGCCAACCCCCTACTCGAACCGTTCCCAGCGCTCGCCGAAGAGCCCGCGGGGGCGCATCAGCAGCACCAGCAGCATGAGGAAGTAGATCGAGGCTTCGGCCATCTGCGGCCAGAAGATGCGTGTCAAGCTGATCACCTGGCCGACGATGATTCCCGAAATGACCACGCCCCAGAAGGAACCAAGTCCGCCGATGACCACGACCACGAAGGCGGCCGTGCCCACGGCGTTGCCCATCGCCGGCTCCACCTGAGACAGGGGGGCTGCCAGCAAGCCGGCGAAGCCGGCCAGGGCAATGCCCAGGCCAAAGACCACGGTCATTACTGGCGAGAGGTTAATGCCCAACATCCGCACCATCTCGGGATCGCGGCTGCCGGCCCGGATGACCCGGCCGTAGGGCGTCTTCTCCAGGAACCACCAAAGGCCGGCGATGACCAAGATGGTTGCCACGACCGTGAAGAAGCGGTACTTGGAGTAAATGAACGTGCCGAAGGCCAGCGGACCTGCCAAGTCTGGCGGGGCTTGCACCGGGATCGGCGAGGACCCAAAGATCCAGCGGAGCGCCTGCTCGGTGAACAACGCCAGGCCAAACGTGAAGAGCAGGCCCAGCTCCGGAATGCCCTTGTAGAATCGGCGCAAGATCGTGGTCTCAAGGATCATGCCTAACAGGCCGACGACGATGGGCGAAATGATCAGGCCGGGCCAGAAGCCGAGCTGGTTGGTAACGATCATAGCTACGTAGGCGCCGACGGCGTAGACCGCGCCGTGGGCGAAGTTCACGAGGCCGATCATACCGAAGATGATCGACAGGCCCAGGGCCAGGGCCACGTAACGGAGTCCTAGGTCGACGCCGTTGGCCAGGTGCCCCAAGGTGGACAAGTCCACGAGTTCCCTCCTAAGCGTCAGTAACCGCACGCAGGCAGTGCCCCTTGGAGCGGGCGCTGGCGCCTGCCGGCCGCCAGCGCAAGTATGCAACCTATGGGGGGCTCACCCCGAGCCCCCATAGGTCGTCTCTTGGGGCGGAGCCAAGCCTAGCAACACAGAGGGTACGGCCCCAAGTGAGGTCGCAAGCCAACTACAGCTTGCAGACGCTATCTGCCTTGGCGATATGGATGGACTCCAGCGGGTCGTTGGGGCCGGGGTTGACATACGCGACGTCGCACCAATCCCACTGGTCGGTCAACTTGTCCTTGGGCTTCATCTGCAGCGTGTACATCGTCTGGAGTAGCTGATGGTCCTGGGTGCTGAACTTGCCCTTGCGCCCCTTCCAGAGGTCGAACTCGGCGCCGCTCTCGAAGTACTTGATGACCTTCTCGGTGTCGGTACCGCCGGTGGCGTCGACGGCTTTGGCCAGCAGCGTCGCGCCGATGGCGTCCTTGTAGCACTGGTCGTCCGGTGGCTTGCCCAGCTTCTTGGTCGCCTCCTCGACGAACTTCACGCTGCCTGGGTCG
>JAJZQK010000358.1 GCA_021847625.1 Chloroflexota bacterium | reverse complement strand
GGCCTGCGCGACAAGAGTTACGTCAATAAGGAATGCGCTTCCTGTGACATGTTCTCGCTGTGCGGGGGCGGCTGCCCCCTGTACGTCGAGAGGCAGCGTTACCTCTGTGCCGACAGCAACTCCTCCCCCTCCTGAGTCCCTATCGGTCGAGGAGCGCCACCGGCAGTACATGCGGCAGGCGGACTGGACGCGCATAGTTCGCAACCAGCTTCTCAGACGTGCCAACCTGCTGCGGGCTCGGCGAGTGCTGGAAGTAGGTAGCGGCACGGGCGCGCTAACCGGAGAGTTGGCCGGGCGCACGGATGGCCTGGTGATAGGCGTGGATAGGGACGAGGCGGCGTTGGCGTTTGCCTCTAGCCTGGGCGGGTCGGCCGCCTACACGCGTGGTCGGGCCGAGCGCTTGCCGTTTGCAGATGCCTCTTTCGACATCGTCTACTGCCATTTCCTCTTGCTCTGGGTCGCCGACGCCCCGCTTGCCCTGCAGGAGATGCGCCGTGTCTGTCGGCCCGGCGGCTTCGTGCTGGCCCTGGCTGAACCAGACTACGGCGGCTGGGTCGACTATCCGAGCGAACTTGCGGTGGGGAGTATTCAGGCACGCTACCTGCAGAGAATGGGAGCAGACCCTTATGTCGGACGGCGCTTGCGGCACTTGTTCCTGCAGGCGGGGCTGCAGGCGGAGATAGGGGTCTATCAGAGCGTCTGGAGCCTGGCGCGCTACCGAGAGGAGATGAATAGCGAGTGGGAACTGCTGCTCCGCGAGGCAGGTGGGGCCGCAGAGAATGCATACCTAGCGACCCTACGGGAGCAGGACGAAAGGGCCGTGGCGGAGGGGACAAGGTTCGTCTTCGTGCCCGTATTCTACGCCGTGGCGAGAGCCGGTGTTTGACAGGGTGACGATGCGGCCGGCACTCCGTTCGGCTTCTGGCGCTACTCGGCCGGTAGGCGGAATTGCGATGTCGCCCTGGTCTGTTTGCGACGCTAATGAGGCTATGGTACAATTCGCACGTAGTCTGGTTAGTCGCTGCGATCAAAAACCGACGGCTGCCGTAGGCCGCTACCATGGAGTTTAGTGGCAATGATTCGGCCTTTGCACCCGATTGACATGCCGTCTTACCTGGCTTTCGCCAGGCGTGCCTGTTACAGCGAGGCTGCGGCGGGGTGCAACGGGAGCCCGTTGTCGACGCATTTTCTCGATGTCCTCGGGCGCTCGTTGGCCCTGGATGCGCCCGCCCAAACTTGGATTTACACGGCGGGCGGCGAGATCCTAGGCCTCATGGCGGTGAAACGGCGGCGAGGCACCGCGATATGGGAAGTGGAGCGGCTGGTAGGCCGTGACTCCCCCGGGGCGGACTCCGCGCTGGAGAGCCTCCTCGAGCACCTCTCTTGCCTGGGTGGCAGGGAAGGTGTCCATAAGATATTCCTTCGCCTTCCCTTGAGCAGTCCCCTCCTTCCCATTGCCCGCCGGGCTGGCTTCTTCGCGTATTCCAGGGAGACAATCTACCGTCTCGGCAATCTTCCTACCGCCGATGGATTGGAACTGGCGCCCTTGCGGATGCGGCGCAGTTTTGACCATCAGAAACTCTTTCAGCATTACATACGCTCGGTGCCGGCAAGGGTACGCCAGGCCGAGGGGCTGACGCTGCAGGAGTGGCGCTGGTTTGATGGGTGGAAGCCGCGACGGCGTTGGCGATTCGCGTTCCCGCGAAGCCGCCAGGATTTCGTCTGGGAGCGTGACGACGAGATGATCGCCTGGCTGCAGATCGACCGTGGCCGACGCCTTCTGCAGGGCTTGCTGGATGAGATGCAGGTCTCGCCGGAGGAGGCCGACAGCGTATTGGCGTTTGCGCTATCGCGCTTGCCGGCGTCCGGTCCGGTGTTCTTCCCGGTGCGTGAGTACCAGAGTATGTTCGAGGGGGTACTCAAGCACCACCGCTTCGAATACGCGGGGGAATACGCCCTCCTCGTGAGGCTATTGACTGTACGTGTTGGCGAGCGCTGCCTGGTCCCGGTAGGGGTCTAGTTCAGGCAGGGGGTTAGACATAGTAGGATATGCAAAGAATCGTCAGCGAAGACCTGGTGCCACTGCTGGATGTTCTCCCACCCCACATCGCTGATCCTATCCGCAGTCTGGAGGATAGAACAAACCTTCTGGAGATTGTCCTAGACCTTGGTCGTGTGCCGGAGGCGCGGCTTCCGGGGCGTGAGGTCATCCTTAGCCAGCAAGAGATCGTACCAGATGACATAGACTACGTGGTCAGCCGGATCAGCGCCTTTGGCGATGACAATCGTTCGGGCATCGAACGTACCCTCAACCGCATCTCCGCCATTCGCAACCGCGTGGGCCGCATAGTCGGCCTTACCTGCCGCGTCGGCCGCGCCGTTTTCGGCACGATCGACATCATCTCGGACATCATCGAGTCCGGCAACAGCATCCTCCTCCTCGGGCGTCCCGGGGTTGGCAAGACGACCATGCTGCGCGAGGTGGCCCGCGTGCTGGCGGACGACTTTAAGAAGCGCGTGGTCATAGTCGATACCTCGAACGAGATTGCCGGCGACGGCGACATCCCCCATCCAGCCATCGGCCGGGCGCGCCGCATGCAGGTTGCGACGCCCGCTCTCCAACACTCGGTTATGATCGAGGCGGTGGAGAACCACATGCCCGAGGTCATCGTCATCGACGAGATCGGCACGGAGTTGGAGGCCGCGGCGGCACGGACCATCGCCGAGCGCGGGGTCCAGCTGGTGGGAACGGCCCATGGCAACACGCTCGAGAACTTGATCCTCAACCCCACGCTATCGGACCTTGTCGGCGGCATCCAGACCGTGACGTTGGGCGACGAGGAGGCACGACGGCGAGGGACCCAGAAGACAGTCCTCGAACGGAAGGCGCCGCCGACCTTTGACGTGGTAGTCGAGATACAGAGCTGGGAGCGCGTCGCGGTGCACGCCAACGTGGCCGAGGTCGTCGATTCGATTCTCCGTGCGCAGGCCATGCCGGCGGAACTGCGCTTCTTCGACACGCAGGGCAATCTCCATCGAGAGAAGACGACCCATCTACCAGATGTGGGCCGGCCGGCGGCGGAGACGATGAGGCCGGCGGTGCGGGCCACGCGCAGTCGCATCTATCCGTATGGGGTCAGTCTCAACAGACTGGAGCATGCCATCCGCGACCTGGAGGTGCCGGTGGAGGTCACCAAGGACCTTGTCTCCGCGAACGCGGTAATGACCCTCAAGAACTACTATCGCCGCAAGCCCGCCCCGATTAGGGAGGCCGAAGCCCGAGGGCTGCCCGTCTACGTGCTGAAGAGCAATACCCTGATGAATATGCAGCAGTCCCTGGCCAACCTTCTCGACCTTGACGTGCCTCCAGATGACGTGGACGACGCGATGACGGAGGCGGAGGATGCGATTGAGAGGTTTCTGGGCGATGGCGAGCCGGTCGAGCTGTCCCCCCAGAACGCCTACATCAGGAGGCTGCAACACCAGCTGGCGGAACGGTTCAACGTCAATTCTCGCAGCCGGGGCAAGGAGCCGCATCGGCGCGTTCAGTTCTACCGAGATCGGGAGGCTTAGTTGTTCCTCACCCTAGAGGGCCCCGAGGGAGCCGGCAAGTCTACCCAGGCCGAGATGCTGGTCAAGTATCTGATTAGTACCGGAAGGCCGGCCGTCCTGGTGCGAGAGCCTGGGCACACCGCTTTGGGCGAAGCTTTGCGGGACATACTGTTGAACCGGGCGGCTATTCCGGTCGACGCGCGGGCGGAAGTGCTACTGTTCGCGGCGGCGCGGGCCGAGCTTGTCCAAGAGGTGATTCGACCAGAGTTAGCTCGGGGCGAGATCGTCGTCTGCGATCGCTACTCGGACTCTACCTTGGCCTATCAGTCGTTCGGCAGAGGCCTCGACCTGGACGAGGTTGGCGAGGTCGTGCGGTTTGCGACCGGGGGGCTGGGTCCGGATCTGACGTTCCTGCTTGATCTGCCTCCGGAGGAGGGCCTGCGGAGGGGTGGGAAGCACCCCTCCGACAGATTCGAGCGAGAGACCATTGATTTCCATCGGCGCGTGAGGGAAGGCTACCTCACCTTGGCAAGACTGTCGCCGCGGCGATGGTGTATAATTGACGCCCGGCTGGGGCGTCAGGAGATAGCGGCCACGATCCGTGGCGCGGTGGAATCGCTCCTGAAAGCACAGGTTTCCTGAAAAGCCGTGGCTCGGCGATCCGGGTGTGGCCACGGCCCGCGCGAATAGACGACCGACGGTGCAAGGGAAGGGAGAGGAAGATGAAGTTCGTTCTCGCGATTGTCCAGAATGAGGACGCTGGCAGCCTCCTGGATGCCCTGGTGCGGAAGGAGTACCGTGCCACACGGATCAACACGGCCGGTGGGTTCCTGAAAGAGTCGAACGCCACCGTGGTTCTGGGGGTCGAGGAGCACCAAGTCGAGGATGTCCTTTCGATCATTCGGGCGAGTTGCCACACGCGAACCCAGTTCCTAAACCCGTTGCCCCCGGTCATGGAGCCGGGCGAGTTCTACATGCCCTACCCTGTTGAGGTACAAGTGGGCGGTGCAACCGTTTTTGTTCTGGATGTGGAGAATTTCCGACAGCTATGATGTCTAACGCAGGAATGGTTGGCGAGGCCTCCGACTTTGTGCTGACCCACAGCGCGCAGCGCCCCTCCGTGGGCCTGATCCTTGGGTCGGGCCTGGGTGGCCTCGCCGACGAGATTCGCGAGCCTGAAGCCATACCTTACGCGGCAATCCCGAATTTT
>JAJZQK010000357.1 GCA_021847625.1 Chloroflexota bacterium | reverse complement strand
CAGTCGTACACCACAGACCTTGGTTGTCCTTGGCACGGTCAGACCCCGAAGTCGGGGCTCCTGTGCCGCTGGGTTGGTTGTGAAATAGGGTTCTAGCGGGGTTGGCAAGAACGGCTCGTCCACGCTAGGGCCCACCGACTAGCGTTGTGAGCGCCGATTACAGACCGAGCAGAGTGACCTCGCCGCCGGGTGGGCTAGAATTGACCATGGGACACTTGAGCCAGATGGCGGCTAGCGGGGGGTAGTACATGCAGACGAGAAGGGTAGAGATCCCGGAGGAAATCCTCGATCTGCTCCGAAGATCGCGTCTGGGGAAGCGAGCGGCGACTGACCAGGTAAAGAGGGCGCTCGCCATTCACCTGTACTTAGAGGGACTCGTCTCGGTCGGCAAGGCTGCGGAGCTTGCGCAGGTGCCGAGGCTCGAATTCGAAGCGCTCCTCGTCGAGATGGGGCTGCCGACCGTTAGATACGACAGGACCGACTACGAACACGATCTGCAGGACATCGCAGAGGCAGAGCGGCGGTCCAGGGCGTCGTGAGAGCGGTAACGAACGCCGGGCCGCTCATCCACCTGTCCTGGATTGGGCAGATGAACCTGCTACCGGCCCTGTTCGAGGAGGTGCTTGTCCCGATAGCGGTCCGGGACGAGGGGCTGCGGGCAGGGCACGCCGGGCGCGGGCTTCAGCCCCTGCGCGAGGCCTTCGCTGCGGACTGGCTCAAGGTCCGGCAGGTGAAGGACGCAGGCGCGGTTGCCACACTTCGGGCTGACCTGGACCTGGGCGAGTCGGAGGCAATAGCACTAATGCGCGAAGCAGAGGCTGAGCTCCTCTTGCTGGATGAGCGCCGCGCACGCGCGGTCGCCAGAGGCCAGGGTCTGCCTCTAACCGGCACGATAGGTATCCTCCGCCTGGCCAGAGAGCAGAAGTTGATCCCTGGCATCTTCCCTCTCCTCGAAGAACTGCGACGGTATGGATTCCACATCAGCGCCGACATTGTGGAACAGATTCGGCGTGAAGAAGTTGCCGAATAGACCGATCATGGAGCAGTGGAGTAAGGTGGCCGACCGACCGTTGTCAATCGTGCACATCAACCGCCACTAACCCAGGACTCACGCCCGGCTCGGACCGGAGCTGCAACCGCGGGCCCCGGTCGGAGCCGACGGATTGCTTACGGCAGGCTCTCCACCAGACTTGACTCGAGGTACGTCGCGTAGCCGATGACCACGGGCGGCGTGGCGTCCGTCCAGTCCGCCCGTTCAAGCAACACCTGCTCCTCGCCCAGCAGGGCCGACGTCGCTGGGTCGAAGATTAGCACCAGGCGCTCCTTCGCCCCCCAATAGTCGGTCGTCTTGGCCACTGCCACTCCCTGGCGACCCGCCCGATCGACCATATCGCCGACCAGTTCCACACCTGGAATGCTCGCGGCTACCTTGTATAGCGCCGACCGCACTTCCGGGGGTACGCCGGGCTGGCGCAGTAGGTCGCCCACCACCACGAACATCTCTACGTCTACCGGCGGATCGGCCTGCTCGGCCCGCTGCCGGATAACGGCGGCAAGCGCGGAGGGATCGGTCGGCAGCCCGGCAAAGTCCTCGTACATCAATTCACCGGGGCCGAAGTCCTGGCTTGTGGTAGAAGCCGAGGTCGGCAGACCGGCCGCCGCCCAAGCCGAGCGGTCTCCCTCGCTCAGGAATGTGCGCTCCCCCGCCGCCTCGCGGATCCTGCCGGAGCCGTCCGGTGCGATCCAAATCTCCCTGCCCTTGGGATCCGTTGCACACAGCATCGACGCTGGTTCCGGGCCGGCTCCAGCCGTGCAGGCAAGGTACATCTCTTCGGACTTCAGGTAGCGATACCCATTCTCTGCCCCGGCCGCCGGTGCCGGCTGGCCCGCGGCAACCTCCGCCAGGCCGGTTAGCAGCGGCGCTGCCGACGCCGACGGCTGCCCCTGGTTGCCCAAGGGACCGCCGACCGTAACAAGGAGCGCCAACACGACCACCACGGCGCCAGAGCGCATGACCATCGGCCACGTGGGAGGCCGGCTCAGGAGCGATCGCATGCCGGATAATGGCCCTTGCCGATGCCCGGATGGTTGCAGCCTGCCGGCGATTGCCGGCCACAGATTGATATCCTCGGGAATTGCCTCGGCGGCACACTCCGCCAGCATTTCCTTGATGTGTCCGTCTCTTTGCCCTCTCATTCTTTCCCTCCTCGGCACGGACTGGGCGACAATGTGGGAGAGGCCTCGGCGCGGTGAGGCCCGGCCGGGGTTTCGTGCCTCTGCCGTCCGGGTAACACCTCCATAAGCAAGTAGCCAAGACGCTTCCGTGCCGTATGCAGGCGACGTTTGACCGTTCCCCGCGGGCAGCCCAATTGGCTGGCCACCTCGGCCTCGCTTAGGTCGAGGAAATACCGTAGGACTACCGCTGCGCGCTGGGAGGGTGCAAGCCGGGCCATGGCATCCCAGACCTCCCGCCGCGTCTCGGCCAGCTCCACCTGCGCTTCGGGGCTCGGTTCAGCGGCCTGAACGGCGCCCGGCAGGAGATCACCTCCTTCTCCAAGCTCGGCTTCCAGGGAGACCTGCCGTTTGCGTCTGGTCACGGCCTTCAGAGCGTCGTTGACAACACTGCGTAGGAACCAAGGCCCGAACGGACGGTCGGCATCGAACTGGTGAATCCGCTCATAGGCTCGCAGGAAGGCCGCCTGCACGATGTCCTCTGCCAAAGGACGATCACGGGTCACGAGGAAGGCCGCCTGCACCGCCCGGAGTTGATGGATCCGTACCAATGCCTCCAGGCCATGGATATCGCCCCGCTTGAGCCGGCCGATAGCCTGTGCTTCGTCCACATGTCACCTCAACGTCCGGTAAGTGATGAAGGGCCCTCCATGTGTACTATCCCGCCGGGGCCAAGAAGGTTCGCCCTAGTCAACCGATCAGAATCAGCTTGCTTGAGACTCGACGCCCGCCGTAAGATGTGGCGCCCGAACCACGACGGCAGGCGATAGGCCAGGGCACAAACACCTCGAAAGTAAGTATACATCCAGGCTTGAGGCATCCTTTCTCTGTCGATGGAACAAGCTGTTGCATTCCCACCGATCACACTCTCCGAAGGACGAATCCCGAAGAGGGCAGCGACTTAACCTCAATTGCCCTTGCCGGAAAGGCCGCCGACCTGTATATTGGTGATAAGGCGTCCTATTTGCGCCACCCGAGTCAAATGGCCCGGAGCTCTCGCCGCGTGTGCTTGGCCTCCAAACCGGCCGTGCCGAGCGATGAAGCTTACTGGAGGTGGTTGCCGTGCTGCACAGGGTCCGATTTCTCTTCGCGTTCGTCCTCGTGGTCTCGCTTCTGCTGCCGGCGACCGCTGCCGCCGAAGGCGTGACGGCCCTGGCCGGCGCCAAACGCTCTGCCGATAGTAGCTACTTCCCGCTCACCGGCCACAATGTGGAGGGCGTCTTCCTCTCCTTCTTCGACCAGAACGGCGGCATCGACGTGTTCGGCTACCCTCGCACCGAGGCCTTCGAGGAGAACGGTCGCCTTGTTCAGTACTTCCAGCGCCACCGAATGGAATGGTGGCCCGAGAATCCGCCCCCCTGGCAGGTGCAGTTGGCGCTGCTGGGCGACATCGTCCTCGGTCCGGCCGACCCGCCGGCCCCGCCCAAGCAGGAGCCGGGCTACGTCTACTTCCCGCAAACCGGCCACTCGGTCGGCTCGCCCTTCCTGCAGTTCTTCCAGTCGCGAGGGGGCACGCTCATCTTCGGCTACCCTACGAGTGAGGCCCATCAAGACGGCCCGTTCCTCGTGCAGCGCTTCCAGCGAGCGAGGTTGGAGTTGCATCCCGAGAACCCGCCGGCCCATCGGGTCCAGCCCGGGCTGTTGGGAGACATGTACATCGACGGCACCGGCTTCCCCGCGGAGCTGACGAAGGCCGTCCCTGAGGCAGAGGCCACCGGAGAGTGGTTCGTCTGGGGCTCCTGGTCCACGGATACGTCTTCTTTCTTGCCCTTCAAGGTTGCCAACAACGAGGTGGCGATGAAGGCGTTGAACGGCACGATGGTGAAGTCAGGGGGAAACTACGGCTTCGCCCAGGTGCTGGGCGCCCCGGGGTACGTGCTGGGCCTGGGCTACGGGTTCGATAACAAGTACCAATGGATGAGCGCGGGAGGCACATGCGCCGCGGCCACCACCTTCTACCGGGCCGTTTACAACGCCGGCCTGGAGATACTGCGCGTGTCCCCACACACGCTGGTTACCTACGACCCGCCCGGCTGGGACGCCACGGTAGACGGCGGCTGGCTCGATATTGTTATTCGGAACAACACCGCAACCGATATCCGCTTCCGCAGCAGTCTGAGCCGGCAATCCCACCAGATGACCGTCTGGGTAGAGGGACGCCAGCCTCCGGACCGGACCGTCGTCAGGCGCGGCCCGTTTGAGCTAGCAAAGCTATCGTACGAGGTCAATCGCGACATCACCTGGTCGGACGGCCGCCAAACCACCGAGCGTCGGACGATAAAGTACGACGGCTATCCCCCGCCCGTGCCCGCGGACCTCACACAGATCCCGGGCAGCCCCACATACGTGGCCGGCCAACCGTCTGCCTCGCCGCAAACGACCACGGGCCAGGCTCCGCCACGGTAGCGGCAGGCCCCCGGCATCGTCGGCAGGCCTCTGCGTCACTTTCGATCACGCCTCGCTGGCCCCCCGGTTTGTTGCCTCCAGTGGCAGGGGGGTCTATAATCTTGGGCGTTAGAGACAAGGGCACCCA
>JAJZQK010000356.1 GCA_021847625.1 Chloroflexota bacterium | reverse complement strand
AGAAGAGTAGCGGCGTAAGAGGGTGTTAGAAAGTTCTCGGCAAGGCCTTGATGTACGAGCAATTGTAAGCGCTTCGGCTCTTCCTTAGGAACGTTCCCTGGTTCCCTGGTGCGCCAGCCTCTGCTGCTCAGACGTTTGTACAGCGCTTTATATGTGCTGGCATTAATGATGTTGAGATCGGAAGCTCTGCGAATCCATGCCGCAATGCTCAGTCCATATTCCTTCTTTAGGATTTCTAACTCGTCCAGACTCAGGTTCGACCGCCTAGTCCCAAGTTTCTGGCAAACAGCCTCAAACGGGGCCAAGAAAGCCCCCGCGAATCGGTGCGCGGCTTTCTCTATATCTGCTGTTTCAGGGGCAACCATCACCAGATGCGCAAGTTCGTGAGCGATGCTAAATCGCTGACGGTCGCCAGGTACGTTACGATTGAAAGCAATCACTGGGATACTATCGTTAATCCAGCACGAAAAACCGTCAAACCCCTGGGGGGCATCGACGGCAATGATCCGTATACCGCTATCCTCCAAAACGCCGCAAAGGTCATTTATGGGGTCGGTGCCCAACTTCCAGACATCGCGAACGCCCTGAGCCGCCTCCTCAGCGTCAGACATATCGGCAACCTCAATAGAAGGCAGGCTAGCTCTAGGAAAGAAATCATGGGGGAACAATTCTTCAGCCATAATATATCGCTCAGCTGTCTCCGTTATCTCGGCCTGGACAGCTTCTTCTACACGCTGTCCGAGGTCAGCATGTTTGCGAAATGCCGGAGTGAGCTTCTCAACGTGAGCCTGACGGAAAAAGAACTCAACGCCCACGTTTAAGGTCTTAGCTAAGCGCAGGAGTGTGCTTTGCCTCGGCGCGGCTTCGCCTCGTTCGAACTTGGAGATCGCCGTTGCGGACAAGCCAACTCTGAAGGCGAGGTCTCTCATACTTAACCCAGCACGGGTCCGTGCCAATTTGATGCGGGGACCGATATCCATTTTCCCACCCCTCTGTTTACATTATGATGCAAAAACGATTGGTTGTAAACTGTGAGTTTACGTGGTGGATAGGCGGCTGTGTATGCAAACCATAGAGGGATGAGATGAGAACCTAGAATACCCGATGCTCCGTCCGGGCGATGATCTCGTCCTGCAAGGCCCGGGACAGGTCGCAGAAGTAGTCGCTGTACCCAGCCACGCGCACTATGAGGTCCCGGTGTTTCTCCGGCTCGGCTTGGGCAGCGCGCAGCGTAGCCGCGGTGACCACGTTGAACTGGATGTGGTGCCCGTCGAGGCGGAAGTACGAGCGCACCAGGTGCATCAGGTTAACGATGCCTTCTTCGCCCTCCAGAAGCTGGGGCGTGAACTTCTGGTTCAGCAGCGTACCGCCGGTGCGGATATGGTCCATCTTTGAGGCGGACTTCAGCACGGCGGTGGGACCGTTCAAGTCGGCCCCCTGGACGGGCGAGATGCCCTCCGACACGGGTTGGCCGGCATGCCGCCCGTCCGGGGTGGCTCCAAGGACCGAGCCGAAATACACGTGGCAGGTGGTGGGGAGCATGTCGATGCGGTGGACCCCGCCCCGCGTGTTCGGCCGCCCATTCACCGCGTCGTAGAAAGCGTTAAAGCCCCGCACCATGAGGTTGTCGGCCGCGTCGTCGTCGTTTCCATAGCGCGGTGTCTTGTTCACGAGGATCAGGCGTATCCATTCCTCGTTGCCTTCGAAGTCCCGCCCCAAGGCAGCCAAGAGCCGGTCCATGGTGAGGTCTTGGCGGTCGTAGACGTGGGTCTTGATGGCCGACAGGCAGTCGCTGAGCGTACCTAGCCCTACTCCTTGGATGTAGCTGGTGTTATAGCGGGCGCCGCCGGCGTTATAGTCCTTACCCCGCGCGATGCAGTCGTCGATGAGGATGGAGAGGAACGGCGACGGCATGCGCGTGGCGAAGAGCCGCTCGATGACGTTGTTCCCGCGGATCTTGATGTCGATGAAGTGCCGGAGCTGCTTTTGGAAGGCGGCGAAGAGATCGTCGAAGGTGGCGAAGGTGCGCGGGTCGCCGGTGGCCGGGCCGAGGCGCTGGCGGGTGCGCGGGTCGACGCCGCCGTTCAGGGCGATCTCCAAGATCTTCGGCAGGTTGAAGTAGCCGGTGAGGATGTAGGCTTCCTTCCCAAAGGCCCCCGTCTCGACGCAGCCGCTGGTTCCGCCGGCGCGCGCGTCTTCCACGGCCTTGCCCTGGCGCAGGAGTTCCTCCACCACGGCGTCGGCGTTGAAGATAGACGGTTGGCCCCACCCTTTCCGCACGATGCGCAGGGCGGCCTTCACGAAGCGATCGGGGTTCTTCTTGCTCAGTTGGATATTGGAGCTGGGCTGAAGCAGGCGCATCTCGTCGATGACTTCAAGGATGAGATAGGTCACGTCGTTCACGCCGTCGCTGCCGTCGGGTCGGAGGCCGCCGTTGTTGATGTTGGCGAAATCGGTATAGGTGCCGCTCTCCGCAGCGGTGACTCCGACCTTGGGCGGGGCCGGCTGGTTGTTGAACTTCACCCAGAAGCACTGCAGCAGCTCGCGGGCAGACTCGCGCGTGAGCGTGCCGGCGGCCAAGCCGTCACGGTAGAAGGGGTAAAGGTGCTGGTCCAGGCGGCCGGGGTTAAAGGAGTCCCACGTGTTCAGCTCGGTGATGACGCCGAGGTGGACGAACCAGTAGGTCTGCAGGGCCTCCCAGAAGTCGCGCGGGGCGCGGGCTGGGACGTGCTCGCACACTTCGGCGATACGCCGCAGTTCGGCTGCCCGCCCTTCCTGCCCCTGCCCCTGCCCCTGCTCCTGCGCCTGGGCCGCTAACTCAAGGGCCTTGGCGGCATGGCGTTGCGCGAAATGGATGATGGCCTCGGCGCTGATGGCCATTCCCCGCAGTTCTTCTTGCTTGTCGTAGGCCTCCGGGTCGTTGACGTAGTCGAGGGAGGCCAGGCGGCCCTCGATCTCGGCCTTGAAGTCCAACATCCCGCGCCGGTAGATCTTGTCGTCCGCCACGGTGTGGCCGGGCGCCCGCTGCTCCATGAACTCGGTGAAGATGCCCGCGCCGTAGCAGGCTTTCCATTCCGGGGTCATGGCGCCGAACAGCATATCGCGGACGGAGCGGCCGCGCCAGAAGGGGATGATCCGCTCTTCATATACGCGGCTGGCCTCGGGGTCGACCGCGAAGGGGATCTTCTCGCGGGAGTTCAGGAGGTCAAGGTCCCGCAGGCTGTGGCAGCAGAGTTCGGGGTAGGTGGGGGTGGCCTTGGGGGCCGGACCGCGCTCGCCCACGATCAGTTCGCCGTCGTTGATGCAGATGGACTTGTTCTCCAGAAGATGGCGGAAGGCCAGCGCACGCAGGACCGGCGGCGAGGCGGCGTGCGCCAGGGCTTGGTCGTAGAAACCGGTCATCAATTCCGCCCGCTCGGTGGAGAGGGTGGGTTCGGCCTGCAGGCTTTGTTCGCGGAGCTGGCGCACGCGCTCGTTCACTATGGGGAGCCTCCTAAACGAATCCTGAAGTGTTATCCCACGCCGGCCGAAAGGTCTAGCTGCCGTAACTTCGCGGCAATACCCTCCAAGGCTTCCGGCGTCGCCGGTTCGAGGTCGCCCAGGTCATAGCGGCGGTCCAGGCGGCGGTACTTTTCGACCCCTGCTTTATGGTATGGGAGAAGCACCACCGAAAGGTGATCGGGATGGAGCAGCGTGGCTTTGGCCTTGGCCGCCGCGGCAGCCGCCAGCCGCACCTCCACCAAAAACCGGCCCATCTCCTCCATATTCTCCTCGTCGTCGTTCACTCCGGGAATCACCGGCACCCGGATCACCACGCGATGGTGGTTGGCGGCCAGCCAGCGCAGGTTGGAGAGGATGAGGTCGTTGGACACTCCTGTCCAATGGCGGTGGCGGTCGCCGTCCATGACCTTGAGGTCATAAAGGAGAAGGTCGACCAGGGGGGCTACCTCTTCGATGACGGAGAACGGAGCGTACCCCGAGGTGTCGACGGCGGTGTGTAGCTCCAAGGCGCGGCAGCCGTGGAGCAGGTCCAGGAGGAAGCCTGACTGGAGGAGTGGCTCGCCGCCGGAGAAGGTGACACCTCCACCCGACTGGTCGAAAAAGACGGTGTCATTCTCGATCTCCCGCAGCACTTCTTCCACGGTGGCCTGGCGCCCGGCGATTTCGCGCGCGCCCGAAGGGCAGGCAGCGGCGCAGCGACCGCAGTGTTGGCACTCGGCGCGGCGGTAGGGCACGGCCGCGTTGAGGGCCGGTGCGCCGGTTGGGTGGCGACGGGTGATCAAGGCCCGCGGGCAGAGACGGCTGCATTGGCCGCAGTTAAGGCACAGTTCAGGGGTGAACATGATCTCGTCAAACAGGGCTTGGCTCTCGGGGTTGTGGCACCAAGCGCAGCGCAGGGGGCAGCCCTTGAAGAAGACGGTGATGCGGATGCCGGTCCCGTCCCGCACGGAGTATTTCATGATGTTGAAGAGCCGGCCCGTTAGCACTGTCTCTCTCCCAATCAGCCCACCGGACGATCAGAGGATCAATGATCGGATCGTCAAGTGATCAGACGACCCGGATGGCAAACTCCGGGCAGGCGGTGGTGCAATAACCGCAGGTCAGACAGCGTTCGTCGTCGATCCAGGCTCTCCCCGCGGCGGCCTGGACGGCGATGGCCCCGTTGGGACACGTCGTCTCGCAGGTGCCGCAGCCTTTGCATAAGTCGGCAAAGACCTGGAACCGCTTGCTCCAGCCCCGCATGGTAGGGGCGGTCAGGCCACTA
>JAJZQK010000355.1 GCA_021847625.1 Chloroflexota bacterium | reverse complement strand
TCCTTCCTCCTGCCCAAGATGCACCAGAGCGCCTACCCCTTCACGGCAGGCGCTCTGTCTGTCTGTCTGTCTGTCTGTCCTTTGCTCTCAATCATCGTGAGCGATCCCCGGTCTGTCTGTCTCGTAGACCGCGAGCGCCTACACTCAAGGCTTCAGAGTCTCGCACCATGCCATGCTTTCTCTCCCAAGCCTTCCATTCTCTCCTGTCCGCCGCGCGGATGGCATTCTATGGCTAACTCCGCAGTAGCCGAACACGAGGGCGCGCCCGGCATCCAGAACGGCCCTGGGCGGCCTATTGAGCACAATTCCCATGCGCCCGCAGGTGCATCCTACCCCGATCGCCGCCACATTCGCCAGGGTGGCCGGAACTCCGCGTCCCACTGGTACGGTTGCTGTGACGGCTCCCCGGCCGTGCTGTGCGTCGCCTACGAGTGCCGGATACGCTCCTTGAGCGCGAGTCCAGGTGAACGGCGTAGGGCTCGGGCATGTTGCCCCTCGGCGAAGAGGACGGGGTGGATGGTAATACAGCCTTGGATCCGCTTCCCCCGCACGTACGCCTCGAACTGCGCTCTTGGTTCCGATTCCCAAGCTTGTTCCCGACGCCTTCTATGCTCCGGATCATCTCGTCGGCCACGCTTTGGATGTCCGAAGCATCCCCTCCGGAAGTAGGCGCTGCCTGATCACGAACTCTTGTTGCACCGACGGTCGCTTGGAGCCCCAAACGCTCACAAACAATCGCGGCTACGACATTGGCGTTGGCAACAGCGAGACCTTTGTCACGGAGAGCGTCCTGTGCGAGGAGCTGGGCCAGATTATGCGCCCGATCCGCGACCGACTGACCCGGATCCCCTAGAATGTGTCCCCTTGCACGGCAGCGTCCCTCATTGGTTCGGGATCTGGCCGCGATCGGCGAGTAGTACGAGCGCCGGCCTTGGAGCGCTGCCAGCTGCGTAAGGCGAGCCAACGCCAGCCGGGCGGCGTGTGCTGCACCAGGGAGCTCATGAGTGGCCCTTGCCTCCTTCACAGGCCACACCGCCTCAGAGGCAGCGGAATCCCGAGTTGGAGTGCAAGAACGCGTGCCGGTCGCCGGAGTTCCGGCGGGATCTCGCGGTGGTGGTAGCGGCCCTTCACATGTTCAAGCGCCTCGGCCCGAACGTCCGCCGGCGGCCACCAGTCCGAGAGGTCCATGGCGTAACGCCAGGGCTCCCCCATTTCGATCGCTGTTAGGGTCGTGATCACGTCCAGGATCCGAGAAAAGCTCAGGCATTCCCTGTCCCGACTGACGAGCGCCTCAACATACCGGATGAGCAGTCGCGCAGCCGCCGGAGGAGCGTTGGGGACGGTTGGGAGGGAACCGCTGAAGTTGTGGCCGCAGGACTCAAGAAGCACCGCGCTCGGGTACAGCCGTGCACCACAGACCTGGCAGTCCAGTGCGGGGCGGATGTCATCCCGAAAGACCGTGTCCGTGTGCGCACAGTCCGATGCGCCCCCGAGCCACTCGTCCACAACCGGCGGCCGGGGGTAAAACCTCTGATTTGCCATAGACCTCACCTCCGTCGAAGTTCACACCGAGGCGAGTCTACGCCAAATTCAGCGGGTGTGCCGAAAATGACCAGCCCGATGTGCGGTAGGCGATGCCATGTGCGTGGGGCAGCTAGGGAACACCGAGGATCACCCATGCAGAGGGCGCATAGGCCGATGGGCGTTGCGTGTGTTACACGGCCAGACCGCTCTGGGAGCAGTTCGGGAGGCGAATGTGACACAGAAGCGGTGACGTTCGCGTCCGTGTGTTACATCTTGCCGGACTCGGCCACCGCAGATAGGGTTTCGCGTGTGTTACACGGCACGAATGCCGCGCTCCCCGGGGCCCTACCATCCTGCATAGACCTGTGTCCCTCGCGCAGGCTGCATGGCGGACTCCCGTACTGTGGTCCCCAGATGTGGGCGCCATCCCCCGGGCGGAGTGCCGGCCTGCCTTCGTGAGACTCTGAATCGCCCCGCTCCAAACACCAGGGGAGGACACGCTCCATAAGAGCGCGTCCTCCAACCTCTGCGATCCGCAAGGCCTTGCTACCTGGAAACGGCGGCGGCCTGCTCGTTGGCGGCCAGTCGCTGTTCCCAGGCAAGGAGATCCTTCTCGATTTCCTCGAGCGTTTCGGCGACGATCAGCTTCCAGCCCCGACGCTCAACGGGGTTGAGCGAAAGACACAGCTCCTTGAACGCGTCGTTGAGGACGTAGGCCTTGCCCTCTTCAAGAGGAGTGCCAGGCCACGCGGCCTCCTGAAGGATTGCGTACGCGGCGCGTACTGTCCTTACGTCTTGCGCCGCATTTACTACCTGCCGCCACCGCCTGAGCGCTCTCCGTTGCTCGTGGGGGGGTACCGCCATGGGCATCGCCACTGCTCACCTCCTGCCAAAAACGAGGGGACGGTTCCCGCGCGCCCCCATGTCCGGACTACCGGGAAACCACCGCGGAGGCCTAATCCTCTTCGGCGAGGTTAGCCTCCCACTCGTGAGGGCCTTCTCGGCCCGCTCGACCAGGACTCGCACGAAGCCGCCGGCCCTGGTGCGCTGTTACGCCGGCGTTGCTGCCACAGGTACGGCGGCCCCCCCTTTTCTGGTAAGAATATGCTATCGCGCGCATGGACACCAGTCGCGGTGTACGAGTGTTGGCATCCGCGGGGAGGTCAGGCGACCTCCTATCAGCCATCGCGGCAAGATCCGTTAATGCGACCATCCGCGGAAAGTCGCCTTGGTCGCCACCCGAGCGAGTCGTCGCGGGCTGCACCTTTGGCCCTGCATCAGTGCGCGGACGGCAGAACGGCGATGCGATGCCAGTGCGCGCCCGCGTCCGCGGTCTGCCAGAGGCCGCCATCGATCACGAGCAGTCCCGTCGTCGGTCCGCTGATCGCTGGCGGGCCGTCCACCCCTCCCCGCCGCGCCGCGGGCAGCTGACTTGTCTCGAACGTCCGGCCCCCGTCCGTGCTCACGGCCATCTCTCCGTCGATGCCGTCCCAAAGCCAGACGACGTCGGAGAGCTGCGGCGGTGTGCCAACCCACCCGAAGTTTGCGGGCACCTCTACAATCGGCGTCCAGTGCTGTCCTGCGTCGGTCGTGCGGTAGAGCACGTGGTCCGAGATCACCCAACCCGCATCCGGGGTGGCGAACGCCGCCGCCTGCACGTCCGGGCGCACGTCGTTCCACGTCCGGCCGCCGTCCGACGTTGCGTAGAGGTCACTGCTGTTCAGCCCGACGATGGCGAAGCCGTGGGCCTGATCAACGAAGGAGAGCGACTGCACCTGCGGAGGCGGTGTTTCGGTCCAGGCAGGCGGCGAGGAGACGTGCCTCCAGGTGGCGCCGCCGTCGAGCGTCTGCCACACCTCACCCTTCTGATCGACAGCCCACCCGATCTTCGGGCTGACGAAACAGTCCACCTGCGGGTTCGGCATCGCAGAAAGGCTCGAGGCGACCGACCACGTCGCGCCAGCGTCCTGCGTCGTCAGCAGCCCGGGGCCGCCCTGGGCATCGACGCCGTAGCCGTCCGTCGCGTTCCAGAACGCCACGGGAGCCGCCACGGTCGGCGTTCGCGCCGCCAGGACGAGAGACCAAGTCTGCCCCCCATCCGCGGTGCGCCAGAGCGACGTTCCCGATGGCCCGCCAGCGAGCGCCACGGCCGCGCGTGCATCGACCGGATCGAGTTCCCTGATTGTGCGGCCGCCCGGCAGCGCTGCGGGTGCACCCGCTCCCTGGTACGCGGCGGCGTGGAGATAGCCACCGCTCACCTGCCCACTCAGCAGCCAAAGCGAACCGTCGAGCGCGGTGCGTGGCTGCGTCCACAGCGTTGGCTCGGTGCCCTCGGCGTGCCACCTCGCCCCGCCGTCGCCAGTCTCGTAGATGGTGCCGCTCGCGTTCGCCGCACCGGTTTGCGGATACGCGATCGCCCATCCGTCGCCGGACGAAAGCACCGAGACGGAGAACTGGGGCGAGCTTTGGATCGGCAGTGTGTTCGTCCAGTGGCTGCCGCCATCCGTCGTGCGCAGGAACGAGGCGGCGGGAATGTCGGTCCAGACGTAGCCAGCCCCGCCCGGAACGAGGCCCATGCCAGCGTACTCGGCCCAGGCGAGGTTACCTCCGGAAGACCCGGGGAGTGCGTCCGCGGCGACAGCACTCCACTTCCTTCCGCCGTCTTAAGTGCCCTCAATTTCGAAGGGACAGCCCTGTGTCGCGCAGTTCATGCCGGCGATCCCGATCCAGCCGATAGTCGGGGTCAAAAACGAGGCTTCGTTAACCGAGCCCTGGTAGATGCGGGTCCACTGCGCGCCGCCGTTGGCGGTGGCGTAGAGGCCGCCCGCGCCCCAGGCGAAGCCCTGCTGGGCGCTGAGAAAAGCGATGCCTCCCGAGACTGGCACCTGCCCTCGCGTCCGCCACTCGGCACCCGCGTCGCTCGTCTCCAGCAGCGTGCCGATGCACGCGCCCGAACCAGAACAGTCGGCGCGCAGCACAAAGCCTACCTGCGCCGAGACGAAGTCCACCGCACTCAGGCGCTCTGTCTGCGCCGGGCCGGAAGACCGCAGCTCCGCTATTGCGGGTGCGCCGGAAGGCCAAGGAGAAGCCTTGGCCGTCGCGGGCGGATTCATCTGGACAGGCCCTGTCGGGGCCTTCTGCGCGGTGGGTGCCTTGCGCGCTTGCGCCGGCCCCCCGCATGGCGCAAGCAGAGCCGCCATCGCCGCAACCGGTACCAGACCGGCGCGGGCGCTCAAGCGCCGGCGT
>JAJZQK010000354.1 GCA_021847625.1 Chloroflexota bacterium | reverse complement strand
GTCGGTAGCAGCACCTCGACCTTCTCTGCCGCCAGCATATCGAAACCGACCTTGTCGATCGGCTCGGTCATGAGAACCTTGTAAGCCATTCACCATCTCCTAATTCGCAACTGCGCGAACCCGGCAGAGCAGCCGGGTTCGCCGGCCTGAAAATTAGCACGCCGTCGCCGGTGTGTCAAGGAAGCGGCGCCGGCCGGCACAACCCCGCGTCCAACGGGGTAGGAGGCCCCAATTTCTTGACATACCCTATGGGGGTATGATATCATTTGCGCGTGATTGACCGGTAGGATGCACGCCAGAACGCTGCGGCAGCATCTCAGGGATCGAGGGTTGAAATTGCAGGCAGTCACTGGTTTCCTAAAGGAGAACGCGCTGTTCATCGGCGTGCTGGCGGTCATGGCTGTGGCCTACCTCCTGCTTCGCCAAGGGCCGAGCAGCGTTTCCTCGGCGGCGGAGTTCGACGCGGCGCTGGGGACAGGAAAGCCGGTGCTCGTCGAGTTCTACAGCGACAGGTGAAGCACATGCCTTCTGGCGAAACCCATCGTGGATGGGATTGCGGGTGATCTGGCTGGCAAGGCCACTGTGGTCCGGTTGAACGTGGCCGACGAGGCGGGCCAATCTATTGCGGCTCGCTACGGGCTGAGTGCGGTGCCTACGTTTCTCGTCTTCAAGGGGAGCGCCACTCCCGTTGAGCGACACGTAGGATTCCCTGATCGAAACAACCTAGTGCAAGCCTTGATGGGTCCATGACCTTCGGACTCCGGGCAAGTCGGTGGGGAGGTATACGAGGGTGCCGATTTACGAGTACAGGTGCGCGGACTGCGATGAGAAGTTTGAGAAACTGGTGCGGTTCGCGGAGGCCGACAGCGAGGTAACCTGTCCGAAGTGCGGGAGCGTGCAGACGAAGCGACTTATCTCCGCCTTCGGCTGGGCGGGTTCGGGCGGAAGTTCGGGGGGCAGCAGTGGTGGTTGCGCGCCGTCCTTCGGCGGTGGTTGAGGGATCTAAGCGCGGAGCCGTTGGCTTCGCTTCGAATTGACTGAATGGACTTATGATGAAAGTGCTGGGGGCAAATTCGTGGATGTGAAGAAGGCAATCGTGACCGAGGTCACGGTAATGACGGACAGCCGGTTCGACGGCTGCCGCTCCGGTGGTTGAGGCCCTTCCTGGTCTCAGGCTGAGATCACGGAGATAGTGGCGAACTACCTGAAGCAGCGGTACGGCGATGCGGTCGTGGTAAAGTACTACGATTTCGCCGAGGCGGGAGTCAGGGAAGAGCACCCCGACATGGCCAACGCCGTCGATACCAACCTTTGGAGTCTCCCGGTCGTGGCGGTCGACGGCAAGGTAATGTTTGCCGGGTATATCGACCACAGGGCGATAGTGAAGATAATCGAGAGCAAGAGAGAGGATCAGGCGTAACGCGCGGCCGTCACGCCTGATCCCTTTGCGAGGGAGGCAGGATGGAACAGCTCGGTGTGCTTTTCCTGCTAGTTCTGATGTTCGTTCTCCTCTTCGCCACGGCCGGGCGCACTGGTGGTGGCGGTGGTTGAGGACCGACATGCTAGGATAGCCCCGTGTGGGCTACAGGGAATGCCAAGGTGGTGAACGAGGCTATGGCACGCTTCTTGCTCGCAAAGCCAAGGGGCTCTTAGTTGCCTCGATTCGATTTCGGTAGGCAGTCGGCCTATTGGTAGGAGTTAACGTATGGCGATGATCTCTGACGAAGACCAGAAGTTCCTGCGAGAGCATTTCGAGAAGGCCCTTACGAACCACGTGACGCTGGCGTTCTTCACGCAGCACGAGTCCAAACTTTCCATTCCCGCGCAGACCTGCATGTACTGCAAGGAAACCGCCGACCTAGTCGAGGAGGTCGCCAGCCTATCCGATCGGATCAAGGTTGAGAAGTACGACCTGCTAGGCGACGCCGAGAAAGCCACGGAGTACGGCGTCGACAAGATCCCCGCCACAGTGATCGTGGGACCGCAGAGCTACGGCATGAAGTTCTACGGCATCCCCTCGGGCTACGAGTTCTCGACCTTCATCGAGGACATCATCAGCGCCTCCACGGGCGAATCCGGGCTCTCGGACAAGACCAAGCAAGATCTGCAGAAGATCACCGAAGACACCCACATCCAGGTGTTCGTCACACCCACCTGACCGTACTGCCCACAGGTGGCCAGGTTGGCTCACCAGATAGCGATCGAGAACCCCAAGGTGCGGGCCGACGTCGTCGAGGCAAGCGAGTTCCCCCAGATGGTTCAGCAGTACCGGATAATGGGCGTCCCCAAGACCGTGATCAACGAACGCGGCGGGTTTGAGGGGGCTGTGCCGGAGAATCGCTTCCTATCAGAGTTGATGAAAGCCACGAAATAGCGCTAGGAGGCTGGCAGCTGGCGTTTGGCAACGCGGAGGGCCCTGGATAGCCCGAAGGGCCAGAGGCCAGCTGAACAAGGAAGTGCAGAGGGAGGCATCCCTTTCCGTGAGAGGGTACCTCCCTCTGCACTTTTCACCGCCCGATTCGTTTGCTCATGCTGATGGTGGCTGATATAATGACCTGGATTGCGACTGCCTGGACAGGTTGCAGGCGAATCCAAACCCCCCGCCACGAGGCGTTGGGCCCCTGGCTTGCAGCGGTGCCGGATTAGGATGGCGAAGATGCTAGTCGGACTCGATACGAACAGCTATCGGCTTGCTACGGGGCTCTACGAGTACACCCCCAAACACCCAATCGGTTTGCAGGATCTCCTTACCAAAGCCGAGGGGTTCAATCTCGCGGGCTTGCATATCGCAAGCCATTCGCTCCTCCGCAGCACCGATGAGTCATATCTTGGGCAGGTCCGACAGAAGGCAGAGGAGCAAGGTCTCTACCTGGAACTCGGCGTCCACGGCACGGATGTTGAGCTGCTGCGTGAAGCGGTGAGGACTGCCTCCGTGCTGGGTTCAGAGACACTTCGAACGTTCGTCGGGGCCGACAGGCAGCGCGGCTGGGCGGAATGGCGGCAGCAGTTGGACCGGGCAACGGATAACCTCAAGCAAATCGTTCCCCTGGTCGAAGACAACGGCATCCGGCTAGCAGTCGAAAATCACGGCGACCTCACGTCCGCAGAGATCGTGAACCTGCTGGACAAAGTCGGCAGCGAGAGCATTGGCGTTTGCTTGGATACGGGCAAGTCCCTGCTCGTGGTCGAGGACCCTCTCTTGGCCGCGCAGAATCTCGCCCCCTATGTGATCACGGTCAGCCTCACCGACTATCAGCTCGTGTCCGCTCCCCGGGGGGTCTTGATTGTCGGCTGCGCCCTCGGCCAGGGAGCGGTCGACCTGCTGGCGATAGTGAAGATCCTTCAGCAGCGTACTCCCGACCTCCACCTCAACGTCGAATCGCCGGTGGTGCGCTGGGAACTGCCCTTCCTCGAAGATAAGTTCTGGGACGCATTCTACGATCGCACACCTAGGGACCTCGTGGCCCTCCTGCGCCTCATTCGCAAGAACGCGATGGACCCCAAGGCCGATTACCGGACGCCCGTCGAGCGGGAGGAGCCCGAGGAACAGGTGCTGAAGCACGAGGAAGACATGCTGCGGCGTAGCGTGCTTTACGCTAAGGAAGTGCTGCTCGCCGGATAGCACGGTCTAACCGCAACGATGGCCTGGCCATCAACGACGAGCGTGGTTGGGTGAGGCCATCGCCGAGCCCCAGACACCCCTGTTATGCCCCCCAGCGCTTGACACCAAAGTTGTCTCTTTGTAGACTAGCGCAAACCGGTCACACCGGCAGGGACGGTCGGCTTCTGGCAACGCAGTTGGATACCCCGCCCCCTGGAATCTGGCGGTCGATACGGGGCTGGGCAGTCTCGGGGTGATGCGCTGCCTCGGCCGACGGCAAGCTTGCGGCATGCGCCTCGTCATGGTAACCTCCGCGTGCGAGGGGCCTGCTCTCGGACGTAGGCTGAGATGGAGGCTCGCGCGAGTCGGTTGAGGCGTAGATTGCCCGGTGGTCGTTATCTTGTGCAGGCTGAGGGACTAGGATGGTATCGCGCTCACGACGGTTTTTGGCCACGTCCGCGGTAATGCTGGGCGTCGCCCTCGGCGTTGTCCTCATCGCTTTGAGCCTGGGTGGCGCCTCCGCCGACCGTAGCACGGCAAGCCCGTGGCTGTCAACATACCTTGGCGACACGAAGGTCGAGATGGGCAGGCGATCGGTGGGAGACCCCAACGCGCCGGTGAGGATTCTAGTCTACTTTGATTTCCAGTGTGGCCACTGTCAGCGCCTGCACGAACAGATAGAAGGGGAACTCATCAAACGTTATGTGGCCACGGGGACGGCATATCTGGAAGCGCGCCCCGTGCCTTTCCTGGGCCAAGCTTCTCTACAGGCAGCCGAGGGTGCGATGGCCGCCGCCGATCAAGGCGCGTTCTGGGATTACCGCGACGCGCTCTTTACGACCTGGGCCAGCGACGGACCATCGACCTACTCTTCGGCAGGCCTACGTAGCATCGCCGGCAAGATCGGTCTGGACGTCAATGCCTTTGGCCAATCGTTGGCCGCCCAGTCATCCCTCGCAGAGCTCAAGCAGATCTACCAGGAAGCCCAAGATAGTGGGGTAGAGGCCGTCCCCACGGTCGTCATAAACGGCAAGGCTATCGTCGGCGTGCAGCCGATCGAGACCTATGACCAGGCCATCGACGAGGCTCTACATAAATGAGCCGCAAGATGCGTGAGGCACGCGTCAAGCCGCCGGCAAGGCCCGCGAAGGTTGCGGCCAAACCTAACC
>JAJZQK010000353.1 GCA_021847625.1 Chloroflexota bacterium | reverse complement strand
GCGCGACACGGTGGTGGTCGCGTCGGTGTCGTGCATCTTCGGCCTGGGCAGCCCGGAGCGATACAGCCAGAAGGTGCTCACGATCACGCGCGGGTCGCGCATCGACCGGCGCGAGTTCCTGCTCCAGCTGAGCGCCATGCAGTACCAGCGCAGCGAGATCGAGTTCAAGCGCGGCCAGTTCCGGGTGCAGGGTGAAGAAGTCATCGTCGGCGAACGTGAATAGGCGGTCGTGTGGGATTTCTTCGCCGCTGCTGCCGAAGACGAAGGGGTGATGCGGGGCGAGGATGTGGGCAACCACAAAGACCGGCCCATCTATCTTCGTCGCATCGGGCAGGTGTTCGAAGTTGTAGAGGAGACGGTCTCTATGCCACCCGTACTGCAGGTCGGCCAGGTACGCGATCGGCGTGAAGTTAATGAGACTGTTCTGAAACTGGTTGGGCGAAAGCGCGGGCGCCTTGTAGAGTTCAGCTGCCCCCAGCTCGTCGTCCAGGTAGCCCGAAGAGTAGGTCACGTACGTGTATCCCTCGCTCTTCAGAAACGTCGATACCCAGTTGTCTTTGATCATCTCCTTTAGGTAGTTGCGGTTGCCGGAGTCCGACCCGGCGACATCGGCCAGACTATCGAGATAGACTCCGTTGAGCGAGGAAGCCAGGGACAGGTGGGTTTGGGGATAGTTTGACCTGCTGTTCTTGGCAATGAAGAAGCCCTTCTGCTCTAGCCGATCCAGAAACGCGCT
Source organism: Chloroflexota bacterium (assembly GCA_021847625.1). Next base: position 4,042 of record JAJZQK010000353.1, on the reverse strand, counting down.
GTTGTCGTACCCGTACATTTCGGCGAGGACGTCCGCTCTCGCGTAGCCGTCCAAGATGATGTAGTAGATGTCGGGGAGGGTTGCCGGTTTCTTGGTAGCTACCACATCGGCCGGTCCGGCGGGAATCATGCTGGCGGCGGAGGCCCACGAGGGCACGGCCCGCGCGGCGGGGACCGCCACGAGAGCAACGCCGACGACGCTCAGTATGGCCGCTAAGCCAGTCACAGGCCTGACGCTCCACTTCCCCACGCTGAATACAAGCAACACAAGTATGAGTCCCCAGACGGCCAGTAAAAGGGTCGGACCGTGAACTGCCTCATACTGCGGGTACATACCGCCGATGGTCAGCGATACCTGGGAGTAGGAGAATAGGAGCAGCCAAAAGATCGCCACCACCACTCCCCCCCGCAGCCAGCTCCCATAAATGGCGGCAAATGCCGCGAGCAGCAGCACGGTGAGGATGGTAACCACTATGCCCGGGACGATCATCTCACTGGGCAGGGTCTGGCTATTGTTGAACGAATACAGAGTGATAACCGGCCAGAGAGCGAATAAGAATGGATGCGCTAGTAGCCCTAACCTTCGTAACATACCTAGTCCTGCCTCTCCATCAAGTAGAGCACGCGGGCACTCTGGTTGACCCTGGCGGCGGTGAGGAGCCGGAAGCGCCTGCCGAACTCCAGCTCGAAATGCGCTTGCGTGTACTGCGGGAAGATATCTTCTCTTGTCGAGAGCAGCCGCTGCACCTGGGAATCCTCCTTGGGCACGAACTCGATTATGAGGAAGCGGCAGACGGACGCAAAGAAATCCGCGATCATCGCGAAGGGGAGGTTGTTGGCGATGGCCAGGTGGTGAACCAGCGCCAACGCCAGCGCCACGTCGGCGGGTCCTCTTTCTACAAGCGACATCCTCTCCCGGCTGGCCCAGCCGAGGCTGGAACTCGGGTTCGTGAGGTCAATCAACAGAGGGAGGATGTGTGTTTCCGCCCGCTTTTTGCAGTCGAGGTAGTTGCGCTCCACGCAGGCGGGGTCGACGTCGAGGGAGACGGTGAAGATGCCCTTTTCGGCGGCAACGCGGCTGAACAGGCCGGTATTCGCGCCCAGGTCCCAGGCCGACCGGGGCGCGGGCGTGAGCCGATCCAGGAACTCCGCCACCAGCTGCCGCTTGTGGAGAGTCGCTTCTTCGGTGTAGTTGGTGCTCGCGTAGTAGTCGGCCCATTGGGTGCCCTTGGGTTGCCATTTAAGGCCACGGACGGCCGATTCCAGGTTGTCGATCAGCGCCAAGAACGACCGCCGGTCCATCTTCCGGTTGGTGGCAATCGCCGGCTTGCTTGTGAATCTCCGCTCGGCACCCGCGTGCAGGTGGATGTGCGCCAGCAGGGAGAACGAGGCACGAGTGGTCAACGGCAACAGGCGACTGGCAAGGCCAAGAGGAACGCCGTCTATGTAGACGCGCAGCAGCTGGTTGAGCCGGATGTCCTTGCGGCTCATCAGGGCCAGGGGAGCGAGGAAGTGTTGGCAGAACTGTCTGTAGGCCACCCATGGCTCGCCCTCGCGGTACTGCTCGAAGGAGAGCGTATCTATGAGCAGCGGTTTGCCGCCCCGGAACTGCACATTGTAGACGCTCGCGTCCTTGAGGGACATGCCGAAGTCGAGGGCACGCTTCTGGATGCGCAGGGTCGTCAGAGCTGCGTCCTTCAGTTGGCTGAAGCTCCACTCATAGGGATACGACACGAAGGGAAGGACCTCGGGTCGCAGCACTTTGTAGGCGCCGTCGACCTCGGCCAGATCCGTCTCTTCGTGCGGTATCAGCAGACCCGCGTCCACCAAATCATGGTAGAGGCCGGAACCAAGCAGGAGATCGTAGTTGTCCTTGTAGACGTGGTTGACCTGGCGAAACAGCCTGCCGTCCTCAGCGAAAAGGAACCCGCTTGGGTCGCGAAACGAGGAAGGTAGGGTGCGCCTACTCTTCACCGACACCCTTTCCACCCGGCTGCTGGCCACGCGACATGAGGTTGTTCAGGTAGAGTCTGACATTCCGCCAGAACATCTTGAGGGCGACCGCGCCGCCAAGCAAACCGGCGACGAGCATCTGCACCACGTAACTGCTGGTACCTGGGTCGAGGTACGCGAAGGCACTTGTCGGGCACACGACGGCGAAGATGGTTCCCACAGATAGCAGGGTGATAAGCAAACGCAGACGAAGACTCATTTCCCTTCGTTCCACAGAACACCTCCCCTTGGCACTTGTCCGCTCGTGCTGAGAGTATACCACTGTTGTCAGGCCGGTCAATAGGAAATATGGTTAACAGGCAAAGGGAAGCCCCGCCGGGGGGCCGGCGGGGCGGTGATTGGTACTATCGGATTGTCTGGCGTTGGGCGCCAGGTGGGTTTGGCTAGGCGCCGAGCTCGGGCTCGAGCAGGCCGTAGTCGCCATCCCTACGAAGGTAGATGACGCTCACCTTGTCGGTGGAGGCGTTATAGAAGAGGAAGAAATCGTGGCCGAGCAACTCCATCTGCTCGGCGGCCTCCGCCTCCGACATGGGCTTGATCGCCACCCGCTTCGTGCGCACGAGGCGCGGCACGTACTCGTCCTCGTCCATCTCCTCGTCTTCCGAGGCCAACGCTACGGAAACGGGCCCGATGGCTTCCTGAATGGCCTCCTGAACGGCCTGGTCGCGCAGCGTGCTGTGGCGACCTCGCTTGTATAGCTTCTCCTTGTATCGCGTGAGACGGCGCTGCATTACGTCCAGCACAGAGTCGACAGCCGAGAAGACATCCGCCGCCTTCTCCTCCCCCCGCAGAATCGTGCCGTTGGTGAACATTGTCACTTCAACCACAAACCGATCCGTGGCCGCTCTCGTCTTCTCGTTGGAAACCTCCACCTCCGTCTGGGTGATGTTGTCGAGAAAGCGGTCGAGACGCCCGACCTTCTTCTCGACGTGCGCGCGCATGGCCTCCGTGAGTTCGATGTTCTTGCCCTTGATGAGTAGCTGCATGGTCTAGCCCTCCCTTGGCAAACAAATTGGGAAGCAGGCCCGAGCAAAGAGAATCCGCGGACAACAGAGAGGGTTTTCGCGTTCCGTTGGCCCCAGGGCGGGGCGCGCAGAGTGGCAGGATAGGTGACGCGGACAGAAGGTTACGATTGGTTACCACGGGAAACCACCCCCGTCGGAGCAGAATCTGCTTCGCAGGGCCTCGGCGGACCGAAGACGGACCGTCTTCGTCTACCGGCTCAATACAAACTTAGCACGCGGCGAGGGTCGCTGTCAATGAGACGGTCGGGCTATGGTTCGTGAGCTCCCAGGGCAAGCCGTCGGCCTCTGGCGTCCAGCCGCGGCGCCAAGGGGCCGCCGGCCGCCAAAGATCAGCGAACCGTGGAGTAGCTTCCGCCAAGTGGTGGCACGCAAGCTGCTTCTACCGTTAAGCGAGATGATAAAGCAACGTGCCGCTCGCCTGAGCATGACAACAAGACTATCCATTATGGGGCTGTTCGTGTTATTGCAGTCCCTGGACATCCTCACCACTTACCTGGGCCTGCGCAACGGGGCCCGGGAGATCAACGTGCTGCCCAGCTGGCTGCTCGGCAACGCGGGCGAGATGGTGATGTACGCCTTCAAGGCCTGCCTGGTGCTGCTGGTCCTCACGCTGGTCCTCAGCCTGGAGTATCGCTTCCCGCGCATCTGGCTGGCGCTGCGGATCGTCAACGTGCTGATGATCTTCGTGCTGGGGCTGAACCTGCTGGCGATCGTCTAGTGCGCACGGACGGATTCCGACTCACCACAAAGCACGCAGAGAGTGCAGAGAAGATGGACAGAAGGATATTCCTTTCGTGTTCTCCGCGCCCTCTGCGGTTGATTCCGGCTCCCCTGTGCAACTGCCGTTACTCATAACTCATCACTCATAACTCGTTACTCCTCCGCCTGGGGGGTGACTTCGGGCAGGGAGAAGAGGTCTTGGTGGCTGCATTCGAGGCGGATGCGGCCTTGCGACAGGGAACGCGACCAGGCCATGGGCACGGCGACGTGTTTGCCGTGCTCGCC
>JAJZQK010000352.1 GCA_021847625.1 Chloroflexota bacterium | reverse complement strand
TCTGCAAGAAGGTGCATACGCCCGAGGTACCGGCCTTCGCCATGCGGGCCGTCAAGGGCGAGGGCATGAACGTGTTCACCTGGACGGAATGGCTGCGGTCCTATGGCGGCACGTTCTTCGACGACAAGGGCGATCCGGTGCTGGACAGCCCGGAGGCGATCAAGGCTACCGAAGAGTACGCGCGGTTGGTCACGACTTATGGGCCCAAGGGCGTCGCCAGCTATAGGCACTTCGAGATCTTTGCCGACTTCCAGCAGGAGAAGCTTGTTAGCTGGATCGACGCCACCTCGCTCGCCGCCCGCGTCAACGATCCGCAGGCCTCCAAAGTGACGGAGCGTTGGGCCATGGCGATGGTCCCCAAGGGACCGTCCGGCCAGTTCCCAGGCATCTACTCCCATGCCTACAGCATCGCCGCCGACTCCAAGAATAAGGAAGCGGCCTGGCTATTCATGCAGTGGTTCACCTCGCCGGAAATCCAGCTCAAGCGGGCCGCCAAAGAAGGCGGGTCGGGCGACGTCACGCGCACCGCTGTCTATGACTCGCCCGAGTTCCTGAAGTGGTGGGCGAAGGGTAACTACGCCGAAGTGACCAAGCAGGCGGCGAGCATCGCCCTACCCGACTACCGTCCCGCCTATATGCCAGAGTGGATCGAGTTGGGCGACCGACTGGGCACCGCCATCCAGGAGGTCATAGCCGGCGAGAAGGATGCCAAGACCGCCCTCACCGAGGCCAACGCGGACATTCGTAAGATTCTCAAGCGATGAGACCGGCGCAGGGTTCCTTTGGTCGGGAGGAGGAATCCTCCTCCCGACCAAACCAGCTCTCGGCCGAATCGGCCGGCACCGCGGTAGCTCAACAGCCGTCGGCAGCGGGCAAGGGTGGCTTGCAGAGCAAGACGGATATGACCTATATCTGGATGCTCCTGCCTGCAGTTACCCTGCTTCTGCTCATCGTCGCCGCGCCACTGGTGATCCTCTTCCGCAATAGCCTTTATCACCTGGAGTTCAGCAAGCCGTGGCTTACCGGCTTCGTCGGCCTTGAGAACTACCAGCTCATCGTAGACGATTCGCGCTTCTTCGAGTCCATCTGGCGGGCCTTCATCTTCATCGCCGAATCGGTCGTCATCGAGCTGGTCATCGCCCTTTTCCTGGCCGAGCTGCTGAGCGTGCGCATTCGCGGCATCTCGCTCTTCAAGTCGTTGCTCTTGTTGCCAATGGTGCTGCCGCCCATCGTCGTCGGTATCATGTGGCGCATCATCTACCACCCAACGCTCGGCATCCTCAACTACCTGCTGAGCTTCGTCGGTTTGGGGCCGGCCTGGCTGGCTGATCCTGGCCTAGCCCTGCATGCCTTGGTCATTACGGACGTCTGGCAGTGGACCCCTTTTCTGCTGCTGATGTTCATGGCCGGCTATGCGGCCGTGCCTCAGGAACTCTACGAGGCGGCCCAGGTGGATGGGGCTAGCCGTTGGCATCGTTTTCGTTTCGTAACGCTGCCGCTGCTGCGCCCCTTGATCGTCATCGGCGTGCTGTTCCGCACCGTCGACGGAATGAAGGTGTTCCCCACGATCCACATCATGACCGAGGGCGGGCCTGGCAATGCCAGCGAAGTAATGAACTACTACGCTTACAAGGTCGCCTTTGCCTACACGAATATCGGCTACTCCTCCGCGCTCAGCTTCATCATGTTCCTGATCGCAATCGTCATATCCATCGGTATGATCCGGGCGGCCCGGGGAATGGGGGCCCAACTATGATCGCCATGCGCAAGAGACTATCCCTAGCCGGGTACTGGGCGCTGCTGCTGGCGGCGACACTCATATTCCTGTTCCCGATGTATTGGATAGTCGCCATGTCCTTCAAGTCGCCCATCGACATCTTCGCCATGCCTCCGAAGTGGCTGTTCACGCCCCAGCTGGACGCTTACGCGGACCTCTTCTTCTCGGCACCGTCCGGCCAGTATCTTATGAACAGCGCCATCGTAAGCAGCATGGCCGTCGTGTTATCGCTGTCCTTCGGGGTGCCGGCGGCTTACGCCCTCTCGCGTCTCCAGTACGCATGGCGCGAGTCAGCGCTCTTCGCAATCCTTTGTGTACGCATGATCCCGCCGATGAGCCTCGGGCTGCCGTTCTTCCTGGTCTTCCTGGAGCTGAAGCTCATCGACACTCACCTGGGGCTTGCGCTCGTCTATCTATCGGTCAACCTACCACTGGTCATCTGGATGATGAAGCCATTCTTCGACGATGTGCCCGTCGCCCTGGAGGAGGCGGCGCGCATCGACGGGTGTTCCACGTTCCAGGCCTTCCGCATGGTGGTGCTGCCGCTCATCCCCTACGCCGTGGCGGCAGTGGGCATCTTCTGCTGGATATTCTCGTGGAACGACTTCTTCTTCGCCCTGATCCTCACCCGGGAGTCGGCCAAGACGGCGCCCGTGGGTATTACATACTTCATCCGCTTCGAGGACGCGAAGTGGGCGACGATCGCCGCGGGGGCGACGATCATTGCGGTGCCAGTGGTAGCCTTCTCCATCGCCGTGCGCAAATACCTGCTCACCGGCCTCACGGCGGGTGCTGTCAAGGAGTAAGCCCACCCGGAATCTTCATTTTGAGAACGAGGAGATCACCTGTGAAACGAATCGGCTTTGTCGGTCTGGGCACGATGGGACGGCCTATGGCCGCGAATATCCTCAAGCACGGCTTCGAGGTGTACGGCTTCGACGTCAACCCGGCGGCCGTCGCATCACTCGCACCGCAGGGGCTCAAGGCCTGTGCCTCGCCCGCCGAGGTGGCCCGCAACGCGGAGGCCGTGGTGACGATGCTGCCGACGGAGGCGGAGGTCGGCGAGGTCTGCTTCGGACCCGAGGGGTTGATGGAAGGGGCCCGGCCGGGCCTGCTGGTCGTCGATATGAGCACGATCAGCCCCGACGCCTCGCAGAAGATCGCCACGCAGGTCGCCGCCAAGGGCTGCGAGATGATCGACGCCCCCGTCGGCCGCAGCTCGAAGAACGCCGAGGAAGGCACGCTTCTCATCATGGTCGGCGGCACGGAGGCCCAGCTGGAACGCGCCCGGCCGATCCTGAATTGTATGGGCGACACGATCGTCCACTGCGGGTCGCAGGGGCAGGGCTTGGCGGCCAAGCTCGTCAACAACTTCCTCAGCCTGGGCAGCCTGGCCGTCGTCGCCGAGGCCTTCGCCCTGGGCCGGCAGGCGGGCGTCTCCCTGGAGACGATGCTCCAGATCGCCAACATGTCGGCCGCCGGCAACAACTACTTCAAGGGCTACCTGCAGCAGAAGGCGCTCGGCGGCGACCTGGCCCCCGGCTTCAAGATCGACCTGGCCCACAAGGACCTGGGCCTCGTCGTGAACTGGGCCAACCGCCTGCAGCTGCCCCTGCCGGTAGGCGCCCTCGTGCGCGAACGCTACAGCGAGGCCCGTCTCCAGGGGCGCGGCGGCCAGGACTGTACGGCCATCGTCCACCTGGTCAAGGACCTGGGGCGCCTGGAGCCCGGCTCCTAGCCGCGGCATCTGGGTAGGGGCCGGGCAGGCCGTAGCCGGCGCGGTTATCTCGGGCGTGCGCGCCCTAGCGGCAGGGGACAAGCCCCTGCCCTACAGGTTGGAAGGACGTATCGAGAGGTGAGTTGAATGGACCTCGCAACCGTCGAGAAATGGCTGCGCCGGGCCGGCGGACGATGGGCGAGATGTACGACGTCTCCACCAGCGTCGACGTGCAGCTGTACGCGAGTCATCGGCTAGTGACGTGGGGACCGTTCGCCTGGGTGCGCCACCCCCTCTACGTGGCCGGGGCGATGGCCGAGATAGGGGCATTGTTGCTGTACCGCACCTGGGCGGCGGCGCTGATGATCCTCAACATCGCCAGCCTCGTCGGCCGTGCCCGCCAGGAGGAGCTGACGCTGGCCGCCCGCTTCGACGACGAGTGGGAGGCCTACAAGGCCCGGGTGCCGGGCTGGCTTCCCCGTCCCCCGCGCTAAGGCCGGCCGAATCACGCCTCAACCCGTCGCGGCTGCTCCCGCAAGGTGCGCACGGGCGAGAAGAGGATCCAGAGCACGCCCGTCGCCGAGCCGGCCGTGGCGACGATAATCGCCCCTCGCAGGCCGATCACCTCGCCCAGCACGCCGCCCAGCAGCGAGCCCACCGGCATGGTGCCCCAGACCAGGAAGCGCATCGTCGCGTGCATTCGTCCCTGGAGGCGGCGCGGCGCGAGGGCCTGGCGCAGGCTGAGCTGGTTGATGTTGTAGACGGGCATGCCGATGCCCACGATTGCCAGGGCGATGACGAGCGTCAGCACGGCCGTGGCGGGCGTCGCCAGGGGAAACAGGATCATACCCACGGGCAGCAGCGCGGCGCCCGCGATGATGGCCCGCCCCAGCCCCAGCCTGTCGGCGGCCCGGCCGGCGAGCATCGCCCCCACCAGAAAGCCCATGTTCCCCAGCATGAACGCCAGGCCGATGGTGCCGGCATCCATGGCCAAATCGCGCACGGCGAACAGGATGGCGACCGCCATCATGGCCGACGTGAACAGGTTCGTCGTGGCGGAGGCAGCGGCGATCGGCCGCAGCAGGGGATTCGACAGCACGTAGCGCAGGCCCTCCCAGACCTCGGCCCGCATGCTAGGCTTGGCGCCGTCGGCCGACTTCTCCACTACCGGCTCTACCGTGCGGATTCGCCAGAGGAGGAAGGCCGAGACTACAAAGGAGATGGCGTCAAACAGTATCGCCACGGGGGCGGTCAGCAGCTGGATCAGCAGGCCGGCGAAGCCCGGGCCGCCGACCTGGGCCGCGGCGT